>JALOMB010000088.1 GCA_025455685.1 Chitinophagales bacterium
CATTACGAAAAAAGGTTCAGGCAAAGTCATTTTTTGACCGCTTACAGTCACGCTTCGTTCTTGCATCGCTTCCAGAAGTGCTGATTGTGTTTTAGGGGGGGTTCGGTTGATCTCATCAGCTAATACCAAATTTGCAAAAATTGGTCCTTTATGATAGACAAACTCTTTTTGTAGATTGAGCATTTCTGTACCTGTAATATCAGATGGCATCAAATCTGGTGTGAATTGTATTCGATTAAAACTTAAATCTAAGACTTCTGCGATACTACTTACAAGTCTAGTTTTAGCCAAACCAGGTACTCCGATGAGCAAGCAATGTCCATTGCAAAAGATAGTCATCAAAGTTCTTTCAATGATTTCATTTTGACCAATTATGGTTTTTGATAATTCGAACTTTAAATCATCTAATCTTTGTAGTAAATCTTTTAAAATTTCTTCGGCGGACATAAATTTAATTCATTTGAGCTTGAAATAGGGATAAATTAGGACATTTGTCCAAATAGTCTTGTTTGACTTTAATAAATATGAAGGATTTAAATTGATTAGCCCATTCTTCAAGAGCTTTCTTTACCATGTTTTGTTGGCATTCTTCTTTGATTCTAGCATAGTCAGTACTTAAACTAGCTAGGTGTGGATTGGTTTTTTGCATGAGTTTTACAATTCTAAAGCCTACTTTGCCACCAGGTACAATGGTAGAAGCAGGTTCAGATATTTCGCCTACTTCCATTTTATTGACTAAATCATTGAGTTCCTCATCTTCAATTTGACCATATGTAAAATACGAATTTCCATTATCCATATTGATCAACACCCCACCATTTGCTTTGAAATAAGGGTCTTCTGAATACAATTCAACGGCTTTTTCGAAAGATAAACGATTGGCTAGTATTTTCGTTCGAATTGAGTCGGCCAATAATTTAGTATTTTGAATATCTTGATCCGAAGGTTTTGCAGAAAATAAAATATGTCTGGCCTTAGCTTTTTCTCCTTTTCGTTCCATAACTTCAATGATATGATAGCCATATTGAGTCTCTACAATATCTGAGATTTCTCCTACAGGATTGAGAAAACATGCTCTTTCAAATGCAGGCACCATTTGTCCTTTGGTTACCCAACCTAATTCTCCACCATTTGTAGCTGATCCTGGGTCATTGCTATAGAGAATGGCTTGCGTTGAAAATTGAACTTCCTTTTTTATTAATTTTTGTCTAACTTCATTGGCTTTGACTCTAAGAAGTCGCATCGATTCTCTAGAGATTTTGGGTACAAATATGATTTGCTGAAGTTTTACTTCGGAATTATAATTCGGAATTTCATGTTTTGGTAATTGTTCAAAATAAGCTTTAACTTCTTTGGGCGTGGGATCAATTCTAGAGAGCAATTTAGATTTAGTTTTATCAATTTGAATCTTATGCTCCATATCATCTCGGAACTTAGATTTTAGCTCTTTGATCGAAAAGCCATAATAAGACTCTAGATTTTCTTCGTTGCCAAAAACTTTGGAAAAATATGTAAATCTTCTTTCTAATTCGCTATTAATCTCTGCTTCAGTAGCTAAAACAGAATCACGTCTCGCTTTGGTCAGAATCATTTTATCGATTATAAGGTTCTTCAAGACATCGCAATCTTCTTCACAAGAATCACGACTATCTAATTTCGTATAGTTTTGAATATCAGACTTCAAAATGATATATTTATCGACGAATGCGATACTTTTATCTACATTTAATTTTTGAGCATATCCATCCAAACTGATATGAAACAGGAAGAAAAGAAGCAATATAGGAAATAATCTCATTATCTTTTAGGAGCTTTTAGTACAGAATTCATAAGTTCAGAAATAGGTAAATGTACCAAAGGATATTTCTTTTTTAATTGTGCTTTCGCCATAATTTCTAACTCTTCTTGGTAACGCATAGCAGCCTTACTTTTTCCTTCTTCAAAGGTCATGGCTTCATTGGTTTTTACTTCTATAACCTTTAGAATATAATTTTCACCATTATCAGATTTTTGAATAGGATATAAGGTATTGTTTTTAAAATCGGATTTCATCCGTTGAAAAATCATATAATCGCTAGGTTTGAATTTACTTTGGCTGAATACGAAATTCAAAGAATCTTTACCTTTTTTAAGTCTATCAAATACTTTATTGTGATTAGACTCTCGCACTAAATCTCGATGGATAATATCAGCCAAAGAATCATTTCTAGTGACAAAAATAGCACCTTCAATGCGCTGAGGAAAGATATAATGATTCGGGTCTTGTTTGCTATTCTTGTCAAAAAACTTACGAAGCCCTATGGTGTCTTTGGTAGATTTAGACCAAATTTCTGATTCATTAAATTCGAAAATCATCATTCCATGAACATAATCATCAAAATTTTCATGAAAATCAATATTCTTAATCCCATTTAGGTTTTTAGCAGCTTTGGAAGTTTCATAGAGATAATTATGTGCGGCATTTATCAAAGTTGTTTCTTTGAAATTTTGAGCCATAGCATTCAAAAATGAGGAAGCATTTGGACTAGAAGCCTTAGAAAACTTATCTGCTGCATAGGCCAAAAAAGATCCAAAAGTAACTGTTTTTTCTTTTTGTGAGGCATCGACACTACGAAGAAATATGGCATTTTTATCTATTTTTTTGTCGTATAAATTAAAAGACCAATTAGGTTTTTGAAAAAAATCAGCTGAAAGCATGGAAGCGAGTTTATTCAACTCATTATCAGCTTCACGCCATTGAATCAAAGATTTATACGTTTCAAACTTTCTCAAACTTAGATTTTCAAATCTTTTGTCTTTTTGAAGTTTATCTTTTATCTCCGATTTTACCTGATCAAAAGGTGCCAAAGGTATTTTATCAATTAATCTAACGATATGATAGCCAAAGGAAGTTTGAAAAACACCTGAGATATCATTGGTATTCTTCAAATCAAAACATTGTTTTTCAAATTCATATACCATTTCGCTGATTCCAAATTCTTTTAGTCTGCCTTCATTTTCTTGCGTAGCGAGATCTTGAGAATACTTCTTGACTGCTTGAGCAAAAGTAATTTTATTCTTCGACAGTAAACTATAGGCTTCATCCATAAGTTTCTTGGCATCTGGTTCTTCTTTTCTATAGATATGAGCGACTCTGACTTTTCCGAGGGCTTTTCTTTTGTCATGTATCCATAAGATATGATAACCAAACTCTGAACGAAAAGGTTTACTCCAACTATTCACAGGAGTTTCATAAGCTTTGTCTTCAAATCTAGATACCGTCATAAATACGTTTAAATAACCGAGATTGCCTTTTCTGGCTTTCGTCATAGGGTCTTCATTATACTGTGAAGCAAGATTTTCGAAACTTTCTTTGTCTTTTATTTGTTCGTAAATGGATTGAATTTTTTTGTATGCTTGACTTGTGTCTTGTCCTTCAATCTTAATGAAAATATGTGAGACTTGTACATCAAATTTCATACGTTCATAGATTTCAGCTATTGTAGAATCTTGTTGCGTTTTGTCATCTATGGCACGAAGCAAAGTTTCTTTTTTGAAATTAAAGACTTCATCTTGGAATTTTGGAGACTCTTCGAAATTTCTGGATTTCATCTCAAGAATTTTAGCCCTATAGATATGGTATAAATCGATAAATTCCTCTATTTCTGCTTTAGTATTGGTAGGATTTTGTCTATTATGCTTTTGATATTCACGGACAAAATCTTTTTCATTGAGTATAAATGAACCAACTTGGACAAAAGGCTTCTGACTATAGGATTGGTGGGACAACCCGATACATAAAAACATGAAGAAATAAATGGTAATTTTCATAAAGACAAAGCTACGTTTTTTTTTTTACACCTGATTAAGATTAACTATTTTTTATATTTGTCATCAAATTTTTAAATTTAGAAACCGCAAGCGGCTGAATGAAATTAGTGACTAAATCTCCGATATGCCAATAAAAATTAGACAAAACCATAGCGTCTTTTGGAATTTCTGAAATTTCAGAAAATGGCTTCAATTGTATGACTTGATTATGAAGAACAGGAATAAATCTTTGAGATAAATTTAATGGAAAATCATGAGTCAATCCTTTCATAAAATGACTTAGTGCATCTAGCGCGCATCCTGAAATAGTATTATCTTTGACCAAAAGCACCACTACTTGATTTGCGACAATTTGAGCATAAGTCGTAACAGGTTTTTGATGTGCTTTCCAATCTTGGAGAAAATTTACGAATAAGTGAGAAAAATCTAAAAATTCATCAGTAGAAATTGGACGTTCAAAAAAGTAAATCAAAGCTTTATCTTCATGCTGAAAATTTTCGGGCACTTCAGGTCTAAAAGTATTTAATTGCTTGATATACATTAGCTTAACTCAAATTTTGTCACGGTAATATCATCTGTACTGATAATTTTTGTGATTAAATTACTCAGCACATTACCCGGACCAAACTCCACAAAATCCTGAATACCATCTTGATGCATTTGGCGTATGGATTGTGTCCATTTCACAGGTGCTGTGAGTTGTTGAATGAGATTGTGTTTGATTTCATCTGCATCTATATGTGCTTGTGCTGTGAAATTTTGATAAATAGGACAAATTGGTTGTGAAAAGGATACGGCGTTTATAGCTTTCTTTAGCTCTTCTTCAGCTGGTTTCATTAAGGGCGAATGAAATGCGCCACCTACTTTTAGCGGTAAGACTCTTTTGGCACCTTGCGTTTTAAGCAATTCCGTAGCTTTTTCAATTCCTGACACAGTACCAGAAATCACTAATTGACCCGGACAATTATAATTGGCACTAACTACGATATCATCTGAAATCTGCGTTAGGATATTATCGACTTCTTCGTCAGAAATTCCTAAGACAGCAGCCATAGTAGAAGGTACTACATTACAGGCTTTTTGCATTGAAATAGCTCTGATTTTGACTAATGATAAAGCATCAGAAAAATTTAATGATTGATTGAATACTAAAGACGAAAATTCGCCTAAAGAATGACCCGCAACTGCATCAGGCTTCTTCTGAGCACCGACCATAGCACTCACTACAGAATGAATAAATATAGCGGGTTGTGTAACTTGCGTTTGTGTCAAATCTTCCATAGTACCTCGAAACATGATCTCACTAATTTTAAATCCTAAGATTTCATCTGCTTCATGAAATAAGGCTCTAGCTTCTTGACTCGTTTCAAATTCTTTTAGACCCATCCCTACGAATTGGGCTCCTTGTCCAGGAAAAACATAGGCTGTTTTCATAGATTTTCTTTCTCTTGTTTTTATTCAAATACTACAGTACTTCTATAATTCTGTGACATTCTCAATGCCTCCTCTCTTGTTCTAAAAGGGATACACACCTTATAGGCACCGTGAGCTTTTATTACATCAGTGACAATACCTATATTAATCAAATCTTTTTGAAGTTGAGATGCATTGGAAATATTACTAAATGAGCCAAATCCTAGATAGGCATAACCTGGTTTATATATTGCTGTTTCTCTACCCTTAGTTTGAGCAGTCGAAGCCGAATTCTTGGTTTGCGTTATATTTGGCTTTGTATTGGAAGAATTACTAGGAGTTTTTGTAGTTTGAGACTTTGAAGCCTCTTGAATTTTAGGGGTTGTTGGATTAACAATCGTACTTTGCTTTGCATTTTGATTTTGTGCAGCTGATGTTTTTCCATCATTCAGCTGATTATCAACTTTAGGTTTAGCTTGCTGACCACCAGAGGTAGTATGAGAAGTGTCTTTAGCTGTTTTCGCGGTATCTTGATTCTTAGCTAAGGTGTCTTTGGATAATCCTGTTTTTTCAATAGATGCTTTATCGGATGAATTCAAAATTAATGTTTTCCCGGAAAATTTTGCGTATAGAAATGGAATTAAGATTGCTAATCCAATTAGTAAGCAAGCGATTAAAAGAATTTTTTTCCAATTTATAGAATCTTCATGTTCTACTTGTGACGTCTGTAGGTCATACATTTTTGCTCTTCTAGCTTTTTCCGAAATCTCGTCTTGCTCATTTTGTATATTAGAATATGCTGAAGTAGACACCTGGATATCTTCCATCGTATTTTCTATTAATTCCTGGTCAGAATTTTGCTGCTCTGATAAATGCTCAAAAGCATTAGCGACGAGCTCTTCCTGAACTTTTTCTTTGCCTAGTGCCTTTGCCTTTTTTTGTGTAAAAATCGAACTGAAAAATGCACCAATTTTAGCAAATAAACTTGTTTTTTCATGCGTATTCGATTCTATTTGCTCATCAATATTTGGAGTTGATAATTTAACTTCATTGGTTTGTGATAAATCTATTTGAGGCTCAAATTCATCTTGTAATGAATGCACTATGTCTTGCTGCTGCGTTTCATTTTCAACAGTATTGATTTGCTCAATTTGGTCTGCTTCCATCTCCTCGATAAGCTCACTTGGATTCTCTATTAAATCATCTATGTCTTCTTGAGTACTCGCCTGCTCTGATAGAATATCGTCAACATGCTCCTCAGGTGCAACCAACTCAATAGTCTTGGATGACTCTTCAGAATGAAACACCGGTTCTTCTTTTGTAATTAATTCAGCTTCTTTTTGATGCGTAACTTGCTCATTGTGATGAATTTGCTGATCCTCAAGTATAGGTTTGTCTGTTTCCTCTTTTTTGATTAAGGGTTGGGTAACGACTTGTTGTTGCTCCTCAGTAATATTAAAGAAATCACTTGGTATAAAAGAAAAAGGACTCGATTGCTCTTCTTGAATGACTATTTGATTGTTTTCAAAGAGGATTTTGCCTTTTTGACCTAAATCTATAGAAAGTCCAAAACCACTTTTGAATGCTTGAATCCATTGATTCCATTTGATTTGGGCTTCTGCAGTACTCATTGCTTCCTGTTCGCTCAGCCAACTATACCAGCTGCTATCATCTTGAACATGTGAATTATTAATGGAAACTTTCCCAGAACTATCTATCAATAAACCAATGCCCGGTACATAAACTGCATAATTTTGATTTAATTCTCTTTGAATAATAGATGCTACATTCATTGACTCAAGGTTTAATTATATTTTCAGCCGTAAAATTAATCAAAATAAATTATCTCAATAGATTAATCTTATTCCAGCTATTGGGTGAATTCCATATACATTATAGCCTAAATAAGGACTGTAGGGTGAATTCGTTAGATTATTTCCATGAAGAAATACATTTAAGTTGGGTTTAAATTTATATTCTACTTGAAGATTGAATAATGGCTGTATATTTTCTTTTTGTATATTACCAGAAATCACGGATGATACACCAGAAATTAAATGTATTTGCCCTCCAAAAATCCACT
>JALOMB010000089.1 GCA_025455685.1 Chitinophagales bacterium
TGTGTGTTAACTGAACTTTTGTTTCCACTTTATTGACGTTTTGTCCTCCTGCACCACCTGAGCGGGATGTTTGCATTTCAATATCTGCTGGGTTTAGCTCGAAGTCAAACTCTTCTGCTTCAGGGAGCACTGCTACTGTAGCTGCTGAGGTATGCACTCTTCCTTGGCTTTCTGTTTTAGGAACACGTTGAACACGATGAACGCCTGATTCATATTTCATATCACCATACACATTATCGCCTTTGACACTGACTACGACTTCACGATAACCTTCGGTAGCCCCTTCGTTTTCATTAAGGATTTCATATTGCCATCCTTTGGTTTCGATATAGCGCTGATACATTCTGAGTAAATCTGATGCAAAAATGCAAGCCTCATCACCACCGGTACCGGCTCGAATTTCTAAAATGACATTTTTGTCATCTTTAGGGTCTTTTGGTATTAATAAAAAATTAATCTCTTCTTCTAGTGCTGTTTTTCTTGGTTCTAGCTCGTCAATTTCGAGTTTGATCATTTCCCTTAAATCTTCGTCCTTTTCTGTTTTCAAGGAAGATTTATTGTAGTCTAGATTGGATAAGACGTTTTTATAATCTAAATAGGCTTTTATGATAGGCTCTAAATTGCGATATTCTTTATTTAGCGACGTAAATTTCTTCATATCCTGAGTAGATTGGGGATCACTGAGCTTTTGCTCTAAATCTTGATACTTGATATATAATTGCTCAAGTTTATCTAGCATAGGATTTACTTAAAATTTTCGAAATAAAATAGATGCGTTATGCCCGCCAAAACCGAAGGTATTGCTAAGCGCTGTTTTAATATCTTTTTTTTGAGCTTGGTTAAGCGTAAGGTTAAGCTTTGAATCAATGCTCTCATCCACTACTTGGTGATTAATTGTAGGCGGTATCATGCTGTGGTTTATAGCCATGATACATGCTATGGCTTCTATAGCACCTGCTGCACCCAGTAAATGACCCGTCATAGATTTAGTAGAACTAATATTCATGTGATAGGCATGAGAACCAAATAGGTTGACTATTGCTTTAAGTTCTGCTACATCTCCTACCGGAGTAGAAGTACCGTGAACATTTACATAATCAATTTCTGAAACATCAAGCTTAGCTTCTAAAATTGCTTGTTTCATTACATTGAGCGCACCGAGACCTTCAGGATGTGGAGCTGTCAAGTGATGTGCATCAGCTGTCAATCCACTTCCTATTACCTCAGCATAAATCTTGGCTCCTCTTTTTTCAGCAGACTCTAAATCTTCTAATATCAATCCACAGGCGCCTTCACCCATGACAAAGCCGTCTCGAGTAGCGTCGAATGGACGAGAAGCAGTTAGAAAATCTTCATTGCGTTCACTTAAAGCTCGCATGGCATTAAATCCGCCTATACCACCTTCTGTAATAGCCATTTCACTTCCACCTGTGACACAAGCATCCATGATACCGTGTTTGATATAAATATAAGCCTGGGCTATAGCTATCGTACTACTAGCACAAGCCGCTACTGGTGCGTAATTGGGTCCCCTGAAATTATAACGCATAGAAATAAGCCCTGCACTGATATCTGGTATCATTTTGGGGATGAAAAAAGGGTTGAATCTTGGATTCCCTGAACCTGTAGCGAATTTAGCTATTTCCTGCTGAAATGTCAAAATACCTCCAATGCCACTACTCCAAATCACGCCAACTCTGTCTGGGTCGAAGTTTTCGGTGAGATTGGCATCTTCTACTGCCTGTGCTGCTGCACCCATGCTATACATAGCCACTGGATCAAAACGAGACATTTCTTTGGCATCAATATAGGTCGATGCATCGAAATCCTTGACTTCACAAGCAAACTTAGTTTTAAAGTGGGTAGTATCAAACTTTGTGATGAGGTTTGCACCAGATTTCCCAGCTATCAAGGATTCCCAAAAGGATTTGGTATCATTACCTAGAGGTGTGATGGCACCAAGCCCTGTGACGACGACTCTTCTCATAAGCGTTTTTTCAATGGGTGATAAAAAAATAAAAAAGTCCTCTATATCGCTATAAAGGACTGAATAAATAGTGCTCTGAAATTATGCGCTTTGTTTTTCGTTGATATAAGAGATTACATCAGCTACGGTTTGAAGTTTATCCGCCTCTTCTTCAGGCACTTCCATGCCGAATGTATCTTCAAGCTCCATGATAAGCTCTACTCTATCTAGAGAATCTAATTGAAGATCTTTTTGGAAGCTAGCTTCATCAGTAATTGAAGCGACTTCTTTACCAACTCTTTTTGCAATAATTTCTTTTACTTGTTCTGCTATTGTTGACATGTTAATTAGTTTTTAAATTTATGCAAAGATAAAAAAGTTTTTTAGAATAGATTTAATTTTTTACCCACTTGGATATTTTTAATATTTTGTTTTGAGCTAATTTTTTCTGTAAAATTGGCTTTTTTTGATTTACTTTGCTTTTTTAAAATCTACTTATGGACCATCCGAGTATAGCGCTAATCTCGAAATACTTTGAGCTAAACGCCACACAAAAAGAAAAATATGAACTGCTATATGATATGTATCAGGAATGGAATCTAAAAATCAATATTGTCTCTCGTAAAACATTTGATCAGTTTTATCTAATTCATGTGCTCCATAGTTTGAGTATTGCCAAATTCATAAATTTTAGGTCGGACTCAGTGGTGCTAGACTTAGGAACTGGAGGAGGCTTTCCGATGGTGCCTTTGTCTATTCTTTTTGATCAAGTGACTTTTATCGGCGTAGATTCTATCCAAAAGAAACTTGGCATCATAGATGATATAGCCAAGCAATTATCCTTAACCAATATTAAAACTATCCACAATCGTGTCGAAAAACTGAATTTAGAAGTGGACTTCGTAGTGACTAGGGCTGTAGCGCCTATGTCCAATATCTACGCATGGAGCCGAAAATATATTTCTAACCTTCATTTCAACGATAGACCAAATGGAATAATAGCTCTAAAAGGGGGCAATCTCACGACTGAGTTGGAGGAATTTGGCAGAAAATCAGTTATCAAAGAGATAAAAGATTATTTTGACGAAAGTTTTTTTGAAACTAAATGTATTTTATATCACAGCATTAAATAAGTTTATATACTTTTGCTTTAGAAAAATATCTTATGGAAATAATGAAACAATACAAAACACATTTACTTACTTTTATCGGCTTAATTCTGGCAATTTACCTCTGTATTCCACCGCTTATGTCGGGCAAAAAGCAAATGTCTAGCGATGTGCTTTCTTGGAATGCTATGGCAAAAGAATCTATGGATTATAGCAAAAAAGGAGATGTTACTTATTGGTCAATGAGAATGTTTTCAGGAATGCCAAATTATACCTTTGCTTCTGATCTCAAGCTTCCTTTTTTCGCAGGGAAATCACATCATTTGTTTTTGTATAATAACTCATTTGCGGGTTTTTTTGGATTAATTGTATTTAGCTATATCGGTTTGCTTTTATTTGGCATTTCTCCTTTAATCGCAGGATTTGGAGCACTTTTTATAGGGTTTAATACATGGTCGGTAGATTCCATTCTCGCAGGGCATTCCACCAAAATGTACAATGTGGGTTTAATGGCTACTGCATTAGGATTATTGCATAGAGCCTATACAAAACCAATTTCATGGTGGGTCATAGGCCTATTCTTCTTCGTATTGGTAGAAATGATCGCAGTCAATCACATCCAAATCTTGTATTATACAATGCTTAGTGGTGGGATTATATCCTTATATTATGGTTATGAAGCATTTAAAAATAATTCCATAAAATCTTATCTGGTTATTTCAATCCTTTTACTGCTCATCAGTATCTTGAGTATAGGTGCTACTTCCTCACATACATTTACCATCAAAGACTATAGTACAGAAACCATGCGTGGCGGCAAATCAGAAATTACTGCTACAAATCAAAGCTCTACGAGCAAAGAAGGCGGTTTAAATATCAAATATGCGTTTAGTTGGTCTTATACTTTAGATGAGCTTTTCAATTTCTTCATTCCTGATGCCAAAGGTGGCTCATCAAACTACGCTATTGCAGCATCTGACTCTAAACTAGCGCAGCAATCTAATAGTACAGAAGACCAGATTACATTGCCACTTTATTGGGGTGAGCAGCCTTTTACAGGGGCTCCGAATTATGTTGGAATTATTACCTTTGTATTATTCATGCTTTACTTGGTTTTCGAGCCTAGCAAAATAAAATGGCTGTATTTAGGGCTAGTTCTATTCTCTATGAGTTTGGGCTTAGGTGATAGAATACCCACTAATGAGCTGTTATTTGAGTATTTACCTATGTACAATAAGTTTAGAACACCTACTATGGCCTTTTCTATCGCAAATTTCTTCATAGTATTATCCTCTGTATCATTTTTGAATCGATTACAAAAAGGTGCTATAGAATTTGAATGGGCACAAATTAAAAAGTCAGCTTTTATATGGGGCGGTATTCTCATCGTTGGATTTATATGGATCAACTCTTCTGGTTATTCTAGTGTTAATGATTCTAAATTATTGGAACAGTATCCTAACTTTCCCTTAAGTTTACTCAGAGAAGATAGACAATCCTTGTTTTATTCAGATTTCTTCAAAGCTATTTTTCTTTCTTTATTAGCTTTTGGTGGCGTCATACTCTATCGGTCAAAAAGTATCTCTGGAAAGACGCTTATTTTGGCCCTTATGATTATTGGTTTAATTGATTTACAAATGGTGTGGCATAGATATCATGACTTAGAAGGATTTGTGGATACTACTGAAGAAGATCAACTAGAAGCAATGACTGCACAACCTTATGATGCAATTCTCATGCAAGATACCTCTTATTTTAGAATTTTCAATACTACGGTCAATGTGTTTAATGAAAGTTTTGATGCTTATAAATACAATTGTGTCGGTGGCTATAGCCCTGCAAAATTATATCGATATCAGGATTTAATCGACAAACATTTGAGCAAAATGAATCTCAATGTACTCAATATGCTCAATACCAAGTATTTCATCGTAGGAAATGAATCTGGGAAAACGGCTCAAATAAATCCAGAGGCCAATGGACCAGCTTGGTTTGTAGAAAAGATACAAGTCGTCAACTCAGCTGATGAAGAAATCAATGCCTTGGATTCATTCAATACAAAAAATGTCGCAATCCTTGATAAAAGAGCATTGTCCAAGCCTCTTTCTCAGACGAATTTCTCCAAAGAAACTGCTTCAATTTCGCTAAAATCTGCGCATCCTAATAAAATGGTGTATGCTGCTAATAATGCGCAAGATGGATTTGCGGTCTTTTCTGAAGTATCTTATCACGACAATATAGACTGGAAAGCTACTATTGATGGCCAACCTGCCCATATCTATCGTACAAATTATCTGCTTAGAGGATTATATATTCCAAAAGGTGCCCATGAGATTGTTTTTGAGCTAAAGCCTGCTATTTTAGATAAATTACTCTTAGTCAATACTATTTCATCTATACTTGCCGTTATCATTATTGGAATTATATATTGGATAAATCGAAAAAAAAATACACTTGAAACCTTGGCTTCTTAGTCTATGTATTGTTTGGAATAGCCTGAATCTTCAAGCCCAGTTTGGCACAAATCAAAGGTATAGTTTTAGTTTATTAGAGTTGTCAAATTCTGCAAGGAGTCAATATCTCGGAAAAGCAAGTGCGCTGACCTATGATCAAGATTTAAGCCTTACCTATCACAATCCTTCTTTGATCGATAGAGATATGCGTGGTCATATCCACTTTTCTACGGCTGCTTATTTAGGATCATATATTGCTAGCCTAGGAACAATTTTTGATATAAAATCAATTGAAATGCCCCTCATGGTTCAAGGAAATTTTATCATTTACCAAGAGCAAAATTTTACAAATATCGAAGGAAATAGAATAGGGATTTTTTCACCCTATGAGTTGGTGCTTGCTACAGGTACGGCTTTTCAATATGATAAATATAGACTTGGAGGACAAGTTAAATTTATGATGAGTGATTTTTTTCTTGAAAAACAAATCGGTATAGCTATGGACCTAAGCGCTACCTATGTCAATCCCTACCATCAAATCACTGCGGCCTTACTCCTAAAAAACATTGGTCATCAACTTTATTCTTCTAGTGGTTTGGCATTATGGCCTACTAAATTTGATTTGCAGTTTGGCATAAGCCATAAACTCAAACATCTACCTTTTAAAATCAGTTTGCTCGGTCATAGTCTGAATATTCTCGACCCTGCTATTTCATCTGACAATTATCTCATTTCTCCTTATATACCATTTTATAGATTAAACAATCATATAGCCAATACGATTTTATCTCATTTAGTAGTCTCAGGAGAACTTCATCTCGGAAAAGCATTGAGGCTAGGTTTTAGTTATGATTTTATGAAGAATGAAGAATTGCGATATTATGCATTCAGAGGTTTGGCGGGTTTTGCATTTGGGGGTCAGATCCAGAGCAAACGCTTCAACATAGGCTATAGTATAGGTAAAGCATCAACTATTGGCGAAAGCCATATGGTTACAGTAGTTTACAAGCCAAATTTATAGCTCGTTATATTGGATTAAGGTATAGTAGTTTTGACATTATATTAAAAAGCGCTATTGGCACTATGATTATAGATAGTTTAGGCTACTAATCAATATTTTTTACTCTCTTATGCCTAGTCTATATTCTAATTCTTAGGCGCTATACGATGATTGAATCCTCCTGAATAAAAGGTATAAGCTATTACAATTAGTTGTAGCAACATCCAGGAAAGAAATATGCTATAGGTTATAAGTGCCCATTGATTTAAATTCTTTGGAAATAGAAACAAACACAAATACAAACCCAAAATACTCGTTAGCACACCAAGCCACAAGCCAATTGACCTGCCATTGAGCAGCTCAGAAGCTGAATAAATCTGAAGAAAAAAGAAAACGCCAAAACTCATTAAACCATAAGAAGAAAAATCGGCTATATGTCCAAAGAAAAAATAAATGACAATGAGTAAAGAAAATAAATTTAAGAAGTGCAGTTTTAGGGCTTTTGAGGATATATATGGGGTGAATTTTTCGTATTGATACACATCCTCAATTGTATTTACTGGGTTAAGCTGCGCTACATCTTCAGGCCTCCAGCCTGTAGGCATAAACCAAATGCGCAATTTATCCCATAGGTGTTTGGTCTGCCATGCGTCTATAATCATAAGGCCTAAATGTTGGAAATTAATCACAATTGGATTATAGGTTCTAGCAGGTCGCTTGATCCCATAAACTGGTGGCACATCGGGAAGCTCTTCTTGAAAAGTTCCTA
>JALOMB010000090.1 GCA_025455685.1 Chitinophagales bacterium
AGTAGATTTCAATTTGCAAAATTTATTTCTAGAATATCCTTGCGAAGCTAAACAATTATTTAATTTCGGTACGGTGAGACCAAATATCGTCTTAATTATGATGGAAGGCCTATCTGCAGCTACGATAAAAGGATATGACGAAAAAAACAACTTCATGCCATATATCACTTCACTTTTGCCGCAATCTTATTGGTTTTCCAAGGCATATAGTGTAGGTTTTCGAACAGAACAAGGCATGACAGCTTTATACTCGGGACTATTTGCGGCACCTTACAAGAATATCACCGACAATTTATTTATGCTCGATAAAATCCCCACAATTTTTAAGTCTTTTGAAATCAATGGGTATGATAACCATTTTCTTTTTGGAGGAGATATTGAATTTGCTCAAATGGGTTATTATTTGAAGAAAAATAAAGTCACAATAGAATCGGTAAATGATTTTCCTTCATCTAGTCAAACACAAAATCTAGGCGTACCAGATTCGATTTTGTTTCTAAGATTAGCGGATAAGTTCAAGGGTTTGGACACCCCTTTTTTTCTCTCAGTCTTGACCCAAAGCACACATGAACCCTATGATATAGATGTAAATCGCGGTGAAACAAATGAAGAAGCACGTTACCTTAATGCTGTGAAGTCTCTTGATAGAAATATACAACACTTTATGAAACAGATAAGTCAAGATCCTAAATTTAATCAAACAATTTTTATCTTTACCGCAGACCATGCACATCAATTTCCTGATGCAATCGAAATTAGAAGCCCTAAGAGATATCACATTCCGCTAATTTTGTATTCGCCTAGTATGAATAGCGCCTATATGGGACAAAAAGACTCCTTAATCATGAGACAAAATAATTTTCCTGCTACACTAAGTGCTTTATTAGGTTTTTCCAAAAGAAATTATAGTAAGTATGCCCAAAACCATTTTTCACAGGCGCCTAAGTTTAGCTTTTCTGTTTTCGTCAATGGCTATGTATATTTTGACGATAAGGACTCTGTCGATGCTGATTACACTTGGACTAGAGTACCAAAAGAAGATACTCTTTTGCTCAGAAAACATAAGATTCCTCTATCTTTAATGCAAAGAATCATCTCAGAGATTAAAAAATAACCAAGCTTCATTTAAATTATTTTATCTTTGCTTTATCCTAAAATAAAAGGAATATGATTTCTGAAAACAAAAAATATAAACCCCTAGCTATTCTCGTAGTTCTTCTAAGTATAGCATATCTAGTAAATCCAACATTAGGAATCTTTGAATTTATACCTGACAATATACCAGGCATCGGAAATCTAGATGAAACCGTCGTAGCTGGTCTTCTCTTCGCAGCGCTAAGATATCTAGGACTAGATATTTTGAACTTAGGTAAGAAAAGCAATAAAGAAATAGAACAAAAATGAGCGAACATCGAATACTTCTAGTCGCGGCGGGTAAATCTGCCCATGCTTTTTTAGATTATTTTGCCGCACCAAACCTCGCACAATTCCATATTCACATTTTAGATTTATCTCCAATAAGGTTGCAAGAAAGGTATCAAGATACAAAACGTTTTACCTTTACTGCTTTTAATATCGAAAAAGAGTCAATCAATCCCTTCGTAGCTCAGGCCGATATCGTGATATCTATGCTGCCTCCGTCTATGCATTATATCGTTCTAGAGTCTTGTATCTCTTTTCGAAAACCCATGCTTACACCATCTTATCAGAGTCAGGCGATGCTAGACAAAGCAAAAGATATTGATGATTCAGGAATTCTGGTGGTCAATGAACTTGGTTTGGACCCGGGCTTGGATCATATCACCTCAATGGTTCATATCGAAGAAATGAAATCAATGGGTTATGAAATCTATAGCTATTATTCAGTTTGTGGCGGTTTGGTAGATGATGCTTGTGATAATGAATGGCAATACAAATTTAGCTGGAACCCTAAGAATGTCGTTCAGGCTACTCAGGGCGGGCACGCGACTTATCTCTACGAGGGCAGAGAAAAAATCATTACAGCACCTAATATATTTAGAAGATATCATACGCTTCAAATCGGCGAAAAAAACTATGATATCTATGCCAATCGTGATAGCGTAAGCTATCAAGCTCAATATGGATTGACTCAAGTTAGCAATTTATTTAGGGGCACTATCCGAAAAAAGAATTTTGTGCCACATTGGCTAAAGCTTGTTGAGGTAGGACTCACAGACACTCAGTCGTATTTAAATTTTCCTGAGAACACTACTTTGGCAGAATTTTATCAGTTGTTTTTACCAGATTTGAAGCAAGATGAACTAGATAAATGGCTCAAAAAAACTATGATTTCAGAGCAAGACGATTTGTTTTTAGAAAAATTCATTGCTATCGGGTTAACCGAAAAGTCTCTTTTGCCTTTAACGCAAGGAAGCCCTGCTGAAATTTTTCAAGCGATTCTCGAACAAAAATGGCAATTAGCGGATAATGATAGAGATTTGGTCGTGATGTATCATGAAATCAAAGGCAAAAATGATCAAAACTTAAACTGGACTAAGAAAGTATTTTTTGAGCGCACTGGCCATGATGCCTATCTTACTGCTATGTCTCAGACTGTTTCTATGCCTTTGATTTGTATGGTAGAGTTAATCTTGTCTGGAACATTTCATTTAAAAGGATTGCATCTTCCTACGCACAAAGAAATTTATAAGCCTATTTATGCTCGGTTAAAAGAATTTAATCTTGAATTTGAGTATTCAGAAGAGAAACAGGATAACGCTATCACATGAAAGGCCTAGTAACAAAGTCCACTGGTTCTTGGTATGAAATTCAAACAGAACATGCTCCTGTAAATGCTCGATTACGGGGAAATTTTCGAATCAAAGATATCAAACTCTCTAATCCCATTGCGGTAGGCGATGAAGTAAGACTAGCTATCATCGATGGAGATTACATGATAGAAGAAATACTTCCGAGGAAAAATTACATTATCCGAAAATCACCTAAGCATAAACATCTCGATCATATCTTAGCAGCCAATCTAGATGCCATGCTGCTTGTAGTGACTATGGAACAGCCTAGAACTTCTCTAGGTTATATCGATAGAATGATAGTCGCCGCTGAATCCTTTGGGATTCCTGTAATATTGAACTTTAATAAAGTCGATATTTATTCGCCAAAAAGCATGGGTTTACTTCAGGAATACCGTGCAATTTATCAAAATTTAGCTCAAGTAGTCATTACTTCTATAGGAGATGCTTCGAGTATTAAGGAATTAGAAAATCTACTCAAAAACAAAACCGTTCTGATATGCGGACATAGTGGGGTAGGCAAATCAAGCATAGTCAATGCTATTGATGAGTCCCTAGATTTAAAGGTAGGTGAAATCTCTAGAGTTCATGAAAAAGGCATGCATACCACGACCTTTGCGCAACTTTTCTACATTGAGAAATTAGCATGTCGGCTTATCGATACACCCGGAATCAAAGAATTCGGACTAACAGATTTTTCTAAATTAGAGCTAAGAGACTATTTTAGAGAATTTGCAGTTTATCAGCAAAATTGTAAATTTTCTAACTGCATACACCAAAACGAACCTGATTGTGGGGTTATAGCCGCTTTTCTCCGAGGAGATATTTCAGAATCTAGGATGATGAATTATGCACAAATTTTATCGAGTTTATCAAATTAAATAACGACAACAACCATTCAAATCAAAAAAAAAACTTATATTTGTAAGATAAATTTAGCTTATGATAAGTGAACCAAGACTTAGAAAACCCGATTGGCTCAAGGTCAAAATCGGACAAGGTAACAATTTTAGTGCGTTAAGTCAGAATATTCATCAAAAGAAATTACATACTATTTGTGAATCAGGTAAGTGTCCAAACAAAGATGAATGCTGGGGTGCAGGTACAGCGACCATTATGATTTTAGGTAATATCTGTACCCGAAGTTGTCAATTCTGCAATGTAGATACGGGCAAGCCGGATGAAGTAGATATTTTCGAACCTATTCGTGTAGCGCAGTCTGTCAAAGAAATGGGTGCTAAACATATTGTGATTACATCGGTAGATAGAGATGATTTGATCGATGGTGGCGTAGGGATTTGGGCGGCTACGGTTCGAGCTATTAGAAGGATGGTACCTGACATTACGCTTGAGACCTTGATTCCTGATTTCAAAGGCAATACAGACTTGCTCGACCATATCGTAGAAGTAAATCCAGAAGTCGTTTCTCATAATCTCGAGACTGTTTCAAGACTCAGTCGGGAGGTTCGTGTACAAGCTCAGTTTGATAGAAGCCTAAAAGTGCTAAAATATCTCAAAGAAAATGGTATAAATCGTACAAAGACTGGAGTGATGCTCGGCTTAGGAGAAACAATGGAAGAAGTTATTGAGTTAATGGATCAAGCCCGCGAAGCGCAAGTCGATATTTTAACGTTAGGTCAGTATTTACAACCTACCAACAAACACTTGAAAGTCCAAGAGTATGTATCTTTAGAAAAATTCGAAGAACTCAGATTAATTGGATTATCAAAAGGTTTTCGTCATGTTGAGAGTGCTCCCTTAGTCCGCTCAAGCTATCATGCAGAAAAACATATTCACTAATTTAAATTATTTCTATGAAACCCATGGATAAATTAAGCCAAAAAAGAGAACAAATCCAAGAATTAGGAGGTCTTAAAAGAATCGAGAGTCAGCATCTAAAAGGCAAACTCACTGCTAGAGAGCGTTTGGAGCTTTTGCTAGATGCAGGAAGTTTCGAAGAAATTGGGGCTTTTGTAGTGCATCGAGGTACAGATTTCGGTATAGAAAAGGAGCAATATCTCGGAGATGGCGTGGTTACAGGTTATGGCACTATACATGGAAGATTAGTTTATTTGTTTTCACAAGATTTTACGGTTTTTGGAGGCTCTTTATCAGAGACACATGCTCAGAAAATATGCAAAATCATGGATTTAGCCATGAAAAATGGTGCGCCTGTAATTGGTTTAAATGATTCAGGTGGTGCGAGAATTCAAGAAGGCGTTATGTCTTTGGGAGGATATGCCGATATTTTTTATAGAAATACCTTAGCTTCTGGATTTATTCCTCAGATTTCCGTAGTAATGGGTCCTTGTGCAGGTGGAGCTGTTTATTCTCCAGCAATTACGGATTTTATCTTTATGGTTGAAGACACTTCGTACATGTTTGTTACAGGACCAAATGTAGTCAAAACGGTCACTCACGAAGAGGTCTCTAGTGAAACTCTCGGTGGGGCCTCGACTCATTCCTCGATAAGTGGCGTAGCTCATTTTGTAGCACCTAATGAAGTCAATTGTTTGAATCAAATAAGAAAACTGCTCAGTTATCTTCCTCAGAATTGTGAAGAAAAACCTGTAGTACAAGCCTATCGTGAAGACATACGAGAGAT
Organism: Chitinophagales bacterium; assembly: GCA_025455685.1. Lineage (GTDB taxonomy): Bacteria > Bacteroidota > Bacteroidia > Chitinophagales > JADJOU01 > JALOMB01. The sequence continues at coordinate 5,377 of JALOMB010000090.1, forward strand.
CAAAGCCTTGGATACATTTATGCCAGAATCTCCGAATCAGCCTTATGATATGAGGGAAATTATAGAAGCAATTGTCGATGAAGACTCTAGTTTTGAAGTTCATCGTAACTGGGCTGAAAACATCATCTGTAGTTTCGCCCGAATTGCAGGAATGCCTATAGGTATAGTGGCTAATCAACCTAATGTCATGGCTGGCGTCTTAGATATTAATTCTAGTAGAAAAGCCGCGCGATTCGTCCGTTTCTGTGATAGTTTTAATATCCCTTTGGTCACTTTGGTCGATGTACCTGGATTTCTTCCCGGAAAAGATCAAGAGTGGAACGGCATCATTTCTAATGGTGCTAAATTACTCTATGCCTTTTGTGAAGCTACAGTTCCTAAGATTACCGTAATTACACGGAAAGCTTATGGTGGTGCCTATGATGTCATGAATTCCAAACATATTGGCGCAGACATGAATTTTGCTTGGCCTATGTCAGAAATAGCCGTTATGGGTGCCAAAGGTGCAGCGGAGATTATATTCAAAAATGAGATTAAGGCTTCAAGCGATCCAGAGCAGACTTTGCTCCAAAAAGAACAACTATATTTAGAAACTTTTGCTAATCCTTATAAAGCTGCCGCAAATGGGTTTGTGGATGAAGTGATATACCCTAGAGAAACTCGAATTAAGATTTACCGTGCCTTAAAAATGTTGCAAACCAAAGTTCAGCAAACACCTAAGAAAAAACACGGAAATATTCCGCTTTAGTTTTTGAATAGAAAAAATGAAAGCTCGAGATATTCTAAAAGATTTCTATGTGACTCGTTTCCTCATTCAGAAGCAATCAAAGGGCATTGTCAGCGAATGATTGGGTTAAATAAAATACTATTACAAGGAATTTATTTTTATCTTTGTACATGATTTTTTAGAATTTGTAAATCACTTCGCCTGAGGTAACAGCAATTCTGAGCGAATAAATTAATTATATGCAGACATACGGAAAAATACTATTAATTGCTATACCGATATTCTTTATTATGATTTTAACTGAATATATCTATGGTCGTTTCAAAGGAAATGATACTATGCCGATTCCTGATGGAATTTCAAGCTTGTATTCAGGATTGACAAATTCATTGAAAGATGTACTTGGACTTAGCATTGCCATTATTTCTTATGAAATGATGGTCGATAAATTAGCCATTTTTTCGCTTCCTAATCATGTTTGGACTTATGTTATTGCCTTCGTAGCTATAGACTTCAAAGGTTATTGGGTTCACCGACTAGAACATAAAATTAATATATTATGGAATCGACATATCATTCATCATAGTTCAGAAGAGTTTAATTTAGCTTGTGCTTTGCGCCAAACAATTTCTACCTTTTTTGAATTGTTTTTTTGGCTTTTGTTGCCGGCTGCTATAATTGGGGTACCTGCGCAGGTTATTGCAATTCTATTACCGATTCATCTTTTTTTGCAGTTTTGGTATCATACCAGACATATAGGTAAAATGGGATTTCTAGAGCGTATAATCGTTACACCCGCGCATCATCGAGCCGAAATCCGTTATTTAGTAATGAATGTCACTAATATAACTTAGCTCATGTGAATTCTTCAACTGCGACAAGGTACGTATGCATAGCTATATTATGAAATAATAATGTAGCCTTTATCCATATATAACTGTCATTTGTTGAATGATTTCGAAAGCGGAATGAAACAGCATTCTGACAGTCACATATTTTGCCGGATGGCATCACAGTTCAGTCGCCGATCAGCAAAATGTTGCCAATGTTTACTGAATAGGATCTACAAGGTAAAAAAGTACACACCCACTGACCCACATCAACTGATGTCGAGATATTTCCATCCCGTGAGGACAGCAGTGCGCCATTATAATAGAGTTTTTGTTTAGTTTTCGATCAATTCCTGCACTTT
>JALOMB010000091.1 GCA_025455685.1 Chitinophagales bacterium
CTTTTCGTTCAAAACCAAATAAATCATAAGCGTAAGCATGTTGCTCATGATAGTCAATTAAACCAACATAAGGAGGTGATGAAAATATCCCTTTGATTTTTTGCTTCTCTACAAGTTTCGCAAAATCTGGATTTTTTTTATACAGTTCTTTAATGATATCAATATTTCTACTATCGCCTGTCAAGCAAGTGTGAAAAGTGTCTTTTCTTAGCTTGTCATACTGAGCTAATCTATTTACTGTGTCCTTAGAATATGTTTCCCACCATTTAAGTATTGAAAACAATGGCTTACACATTTTACCGTGTTTTCCGCAGTAATAAGTTGATGTAATTGGTTCGAGTAAGGTTGCCAAGTCAGCATGCGTAGTTGCTCTGCAACTTCTTATTGTGCGACTTAGAATAACACTTACAATTTTTTTTGTGTTTGTATTTTTAATCTTTTTAATTTCATCAAACACAAATTGAATTTCATCACGTATGTGTTGAGTAAACCATTTATCAAGGAATGAATCTTCTTTGTCTTGACGCAATTTTATGTCATACTCCTTTACAAGTTTATTGTAGGTTGGCAAAAATTCTTTTTCTTTCTCAGCACCATAAGTTTTTTCGTCAATCTCCTTGCGTTTTACTTTATATTTATAATCAGGAACTGGAAAATACTTGTTATTGAAAACATACAATTCTTTCAAAAGTCGGTCTTCAAATTCAAGCGTTTTGTGGTCAGCTAAAAATGATTTTAGTGCTTTAGATATTCTATCTATTTCTGTTTGAACACCTACAAGGTTATATTTTGTAACCTTACAATTTCCGATAAGAGCATTAAATGCAGATACATCATTTCCAATTGCATGAATTCCTAACTCACAAGCTTGAACCATTGTTGTCCCGCTTCCTGAAAAAGGGTCATAAACGATGTCACCCGGCTTGAAATAAACTTCCTTTTTGAATTTGTCTGTGTGGCTATCAAGGAAATATTCAACTAACTGAGGAATAAATTTTCCTTTGTATGGATGAAGTCTGTGAACATGCTTTGTCGTTTCTGCTTCTTTATATTGTTCAAATGATAAAGCCCAATTTAAATCTTCGCCAAGCTGTTCTTTCCATTCTTCTTGTCTCGACTTTTTTTGGTCTTTGTAATATTCAATAAGTTCTTCTTTGATTACCTGTGTTGAACCATTGTCGCCAATTTTTTTTATCCTACCATATTGGATAAGATAAGAAATATTAGAAGTAGTAACATTTTTGTCCAAATACTCTGACGCCCACTGGCTTGCTTCTTTTATTGATAGTAATTCTTGCTCTGCCATACTTAAACATTTATCATTTTACTCTACAAAAATACAAATAAACAAAAAACATATAAACAAAAAGTTCTAACAAAAAATTAAATTTTGCTTTCTGAAATTCATTTGCATAAAACATAAGCTTCACATAATCTTTCGAAGTTGTCAGGATATTTGCAATTTGTTTTTGAATACACTCTTTCACTATACCCTCTATATCCTTGATTTGATAATCATAATGATTGGGAAATGAAAGATGAATAGACTTTGGGAAATTCTGTGTAATATAGGTAAAAAATTCAGTATTATTGGCCAAACCAGAAATCGACATAATTTTAGTATCATTGGGAATTTCTATAGGGATATATTCAGTACTTGCAAAATAAATTGGTATCTCAGGATAAATAGCCTTCGTATTCATTGATATTTTTGAATAATTAACCTGATTATTGGTTTTAGTATATATAATAATATCGGCTAATTGGGCGTTTTGCTTCCTATCTCGCAAATTGCCTAAAGGCCATAACTCATCTAAATAAAAAGGCTTATCGATATCGCTCAGTAATAATTGACAGTTTGGCACTAGAGACTTGTGCTGCATCGCATCATCTAAAAGAACTAAATCTACAGTAGGAAAATTCTGTTGAATATAGGCTATCCCTTGATGACGATCGCTTGCAAAGACTACAGGCACAGAATATGATAAAGCATGCATTTTGGCCTCATCGCCTACTTCTCGAGCGGTATGATGTGACAAAACATGACCAATTCCTGAAATCGCTCTTCGATAACCGCGCATTAAAATGGCTATATGATATGTTTGAGACAAATAAGTCACCAAAAAACCTACCATTGAGGATTTGCCTTGACCGCCTAAGGCTAGATTTCCAATAGAAATTGTTTTGAGTTCTGTTGATTTAGCTTTTAAGATATTTCTTTGATAAGCGAAATCCCTGATTTTTAAAGCTAAATCAATTATATGAGCTATGAGAAATTTAAAATAAAAGAAAAACATGTCAAATCTATCGGATTTCAAGCTTAAAGCTATATTTCTTGTCCTTTATAACTAGTTGAAGTATATAGATATTAGCAGGAAGTTTTGTCATAATTGAGATAGTATCTCCTCTATTTTGATTTAACTCATATAGTGATTTGCCTTTCATATCATAAATCACCACATCATATGTTTCATTGGCTTTTATCCCTTCTATTTTAAGCTTGGAAGTCTGTGCTAAATCTATAGGATTAGGCCAAATGCTTAATGCCTTCTCATGAATTGATATGTCATCTGAAAGACTAAAAATAGGAGAATAAAATTCCAAAGAGTCTTTATCTTTTGCTTTAATTCTATAATATCCATCCGAAGCTCTATTGTCTAATGGAAATTTATATCTAGACTTACCATGAAACTGCGGAGGTATAGGATTTCTAATCGAAGCAAAATTGTCTAAATCTGAAGAGAATTCTACTTCAAAATATGCGGTAAACTCCTCACCAAAAGTTTCAAAATAAAGCTCATGTTGATACTCATCTAGTCGCTTTGCCTTTAAGTCTCCCCATTTCAAGGGCAATTTAACGATACCAGATTGATTTGGTGGAGCAAAACTCATACCTGCAGTGCCTCCTGATCCGACAAATGAAACATTGTCATAAAAAGAAGGAATGCCCTTCAAAGTCACACAAGTTTTATTTTCATACAACTCATGTACAAAAGGCATTTTTAAATTATTCAAAGGAAATTTATTGCCGATAATCGTAGCGATAAAAGCGGCACTATAGGGCATATCTATAGATTTAAACCATTCTAATTTTTCTCCTTTTTGAGCTAACGAATTAGGATTAGTTAGTTTGAGCAAATTATATTCAAAATCACGTGTATTTTCTACAAAAAGCGTATCTGCCATAGGAAAAAACATTCTGAAATCTACAGGGGTAACGTAATCAGTGGCATATTCATTGTTCCAATATCTTTGCATCAATACTGATCCATGTTCGTAGTTTGGTACTGAATAATCCAATCTTGTAGTAGGAACCGTTTCTAAGGTCACAGACCAATACCACCAATCCATTGGTGCAATATTATTTTTTTTATCCACTGCGACATACAATTCATTTCGAGTACCATAATAATGCCAATAATTGCTATCAATACAACGATAGATAATGTATTCGGTATTTAAGGTATTATGATAATTAATCAATCGAGTACAGCAGTGATGTGCGATAAAGCTATCGAGGTTAGAAACTGTGCCACTTGGCTTTTTTTCCCATTGATTGAGTACACTAGAGAAATTTACACTAGGATTAAACTGACCTTTTTGATTGTTTTTAATCCTTTGAAGCGTTGCATTTTTAGTATAATTGCTAAAGGATAAACCCGGATTAACCCCAATATCGCCAATAATATCGGTAATATTGCTACCTTGCTTTAGTGCGATAGCATCATTTCCATCAAAGTTAAGCAAAGGACTTGTCTGATCAGGGGTATTTGGATATATAGTCGCAAGAGAATTAGCAAGTAAAAAAGTACCTTGTTTTGGAATAGAACCGACCAAAGGAATCTTAGCCGTAGGTGTAGCACTCCCATCGTGATAAATCAATACAGTATCCCCACCAAATTGATAATCTTCATAAAAATTAGTCGTATAAAGCTCCAAATATTGATTGTTTCCACCAGCTTCTAAATATTCAGAAAAGAATACACTCGCACAATCTCCATGAACCAATACATTATCTATAGCAAAAGTGGGGCGTTCGCCGTTACCTATCGAATCTTTGATCAACCATCGAAACTGCACATCACTTTTATTATTGCAAACAGCTGGTAAATCAATACAAAAATTCTGTAAATTTTGTGGATTAGTACCTGTGACTTGTGTTGTTTGATTATTATAGTAATAAAAACTAGGAATCGGTGTAAAATTCCCCGTAGTCCCAACTCTATACTGCAACTGAACTACTTCTACTTTATCATTTCCAGGTGGAGTACCATAAGGGTTTTTAATGGTCATAAAATCAAAACAAAATCTAATGTTTGAAGTGTTTTCTGTATTAATAGCGAAAACCAAGGATGACAACCAATTGCTAGAGTTTTCAAAACCAATTTTTCCATTATAATTTTTGATCATATTGGCTTGATTTACTGAAGCGGCAGTGGCAGGAGCTACTCCAGATAAATTAGCAACAGCAGGAGATTGCCTAAAGTATGATGCGTCACACGTTATAAACATAGAAGTACCAGAACTACATACAGCCCAACCTCTCCAGCCTGTAGGGAAAGTAGATAATGAAGCAAAATCCTCTAAATACGGGAGCTCCACAGCAGGAGGGCTCGTTTGACTTCGTAAACACAAAGTAAGCATAAACAAACTAATAAATACTAATACATGATGCATATTACCTAAACCTGACACAAAAATAGCAATAATAAATTAAATTGAAAAATTTAATATAAACATAAGACACTAAAGAATACAAAGAAATTTACTACCTTACAATTAACTTTCCGTGATAAAGTCTATTTTTTTGTTTGATCATCAAAATATAAGTAGCAGCCGCCATTAAATTTGGCAGTTCAATATACTCCTTAGGCATGAGTTCACTTTGATATATCTTACGCCCAAACATATCATATAAAGCCAAAGTAAATATGCCCTCTTCAGCTAATCCCTGAATATAAATATGTTTTGGTTCTTCTGTCTTAAATTGATTAGGATAGAAATTTAAGGGTTTCAAATCACTACTTTGATTCACATCGATAGAAAATATGGGTGAGTAGCTGAAATTTCCTTCGATATCATATTGTTTGATACGATAATAGCCTCTATGAAAGCTATTGCTAACTTTGGTCTCATAGGTATGACTAGAATAGGAAGTCCCTAATGCTTGGATTCTATCTCCTATAGTTTTAAAGTTATTTAAGGTTTGCGAAAATTCTATTTCAAAGAAACTCGTATTCGATTCACTCAAAGTTTCAAAGCTAATTCGATGATAGTTCAATTTTTCATTGACTAAATCTGCTTGAAGTCTGCCCCATTTCAGAGGCAAGAGATTGATTGAGTTCATATTAGGTGGCCCAAAACTCAAACCGCCACTTCCTCCACTAAAAGACGGAATATTCTTTAACTCTACACAGGTCTTATCTTCTATCATTTTATACTCATGGACTAATTTGAGGAAATTCAGCGGATATTTATTACCTTGAATCGCATTAAAAAAACTCTGGTCTAACGGCACATCAATAGTCTTAAACCATTCTACAGCAGGTGATTTCACAGCTACACTTTGAGGAAAAGTCTGTTTGAGCAAATTAAACTCAAAATCTCTGGTCTGATGCAAAAAAATAGTATCTGTGATATCAAAAAACATTCTAATATCTACCGGCTGACTTAGACTTCCGCTATAGGATACATTCCAATATAAAAAATGAATGAAACTTGCATGTTGATTGGTCGGACTATTAAAATCCTTAAAAGTAAGTGGTGCTCCTAATTGCGTCATGGAAACGTTATTCGGCACGAAAACATTGTTCTTTTTCTTGATAGCAAAGTGATACTGCATATCTTGTCCATAATATGTCCAACCATTGCTATCCACACATCGCTCCGTCAAATTAAAAGTACCATAATCCGAAATATAATCGATAAATCTAACGCAGCATCCATGAGCAATGTAGGAATTTAAATCTGATACGTCTTGCAAAGGCCGTACTTCCCATTCTTCATTGAGCAAATCAAAACTCCCAGGGGCTTGAGTACGATTGCCGATTTTAACATTCTTAGATCTGACTAAGGTTTTGAGCGTGGTAGCATTAGCCCATCCACCTCCAGGTGGTTGCTCTCCAATTACACCAAATATATCTGTTAAATGATTTGTTTGCTTTAATGCTATAGCATCATCACCACTAAAAGACAACTGACTGCTTTTCTGATGTATCGTACCCGAATACAAGGTAGTCGTAGGATCTGACACGACAAAAGTGGATTTTGGAGGTATCGTACCAACTAATGCAAATCTATTAGTAATATTGGTGTTTCCGTTATTAAAAATGACTATTGAATCTTCATTAAAAGTATATGGTGCTTCATTTGGGTTGTAAATTTCGATAAATTTATTGATACCTGAGCCTTCTACATATTCCGTCATGAAGATATTCTGACAATCACCATAAATCAATACATTATCTACAGCAAACGAAGGTCTTTCACCATTTCCTATAGAGTCCACATTAATCCACCTTAACTGCACTATTGATTTATTATCACAGTCTGAAGGCAGCTGGAAACTGAATTGCTTAACATTTTGAGGTGTGGTGACGTTTCCTGTTTGTTGGGTGGTGTTGTTGTAGTAATAAACCTCGGGAATATTTATGAAATCATCAGTCAGATTAGTTCGATACTGAAGCCTAGCTTTATTTATTCTATTTTGTAAGTTTCCACTTACAAAACTACCATATGGATTTCTAATAGTCATATAATCAAAATGCATTTGAATATTTTGAGCTCCTGTAGTATTGATAGCCAATACAATCGATGTAGTTCTACCGTTTGCATTAAGGAATCCCATTTTTCCATTATAATTTCTAATATTTGTACTAACATTACTAGAAGCTGTCCTACCGAGCATAGTTAAATCCGACAACCCTGGGTTTAGATAAAAATTCGTAGTCGCACAAGTAGCTGGACTTGTCGCTAAACATACGGCATGTCCTTGCCATCCAGGCGGATAAGCCGTAGAATTAAGCACTAGACTATTGAAATTTTGCTTATATGGAAGTGTCTGAGGTATAGGCTGAGTCTGGGCTAGGGCTTGACACGCAAACAATATAAAAATTAATGTTTGGTGTATATTCCTAATCATAGCAAGTTGTTTATTGGTTAAAACTTATATTGCTTTTCAATGAATGATTTGTCTTGATACTGAATTCTAATCAAGTATAAACCTTTGTTAGGTAACAGTTTAGTGTATCTCATCTGATCGACTTCTAAATGCTCTAGGGCTTTACCATTCATATCGAAGATTGATACGATAGGCGCTTGCATCGCATTTTTAAAAGTTATGAGTAAATTTTCTTTACTTTGAGTGATTTGGTAGCTGAATTCTCCAAGAGTGGCGCGATAAGCCACCCATTTAGAAGCTACATTTTGTCCGTCATTGTCGTATTGCCTTAGTCTATAGTAGCCATAAGACTCAGTATGGCTTAGTGCTTGTTCGTATTTATTGTTTGAGGTCAAATCACCTTTGGAAGGAATATGGTAGGTTAAGGTTTCTATATTATCTAGGTCATGGCTGGCTTCTATGGTGAAATGACTCGTATTACGCTCATCGTAGGTATTCCAAATTAATTTAGGTCCTAACTCAGTAGTAATCACAGAAATATCGCCCCATTTAAGTCCAAGTGAATTTCCTGCACTTCCATCTGGTCCGAAGCTAAAGCCACCTGTACCCCCAGAGAACCCTGTAATTCCTGAAAACTCCACATAACCTACGCCGTTTTCTGTGCCATAAGTAGGTGATAATTTAATTACTTGACTAGGGAATTTATTTCCGCTTATTGCGCTGATGAAGCTGGCATTCATGGCTACTCCATCAGTTTTAAACCATTCCATTTTATCATTTTTGGATAAGCCTAAAGTCGAACTAAGTGCGGAAAATGCGTTATCTCTAGCTGTTTTCACGGCTGTGGTATCGCTATGGGAGAAATAGAATCTCACGGATACGGGATTGGTGATGGTTCCTGAGTTTAGGTTTACGTTCCAGTATTTTTGGAGGAGAAACATTTGATTTTCTTGGCTTGGTCCGTTGCTAGCGAGTGGTGTGGTGATGATGCTTCCGTTGTCTATGATATCTACTGTGGCGTTGATAGTGTTGCCGTTTTTGTTGATGGCGAAAATTCTACTGCCAGATGACCCATAATATGTCCAAGTATTGTCCGTACATTGTTCAATAAAGCCATTTCCAGCATCGGTTGAATTTGAATTTAATTGGATACATTCTGCCTGTCCTACGATTTCCAGATCATTTCCAGTTCCTTCGAATCCTCCAGTACCAGCAGTGGATTCAGCATAGCCATAAATTCGATA
>JALOMB010000092.1 GCA_025455685.1 Chitinophagales bacterium
CATCATCAGCTAACGATTTAAATAATGTTTTTCATAATACGCCATATATGAACCATGGGTAATAGCATCTGTCCATGATTGATTTTCTAAATACCAATCAACAGTTTTTTCAAGACCCTCAGAAAACTGTAAACTAGGCTTCCATCCTAAATCACGTTCTATTTTCGAAGCATCGATAGCATATCTCAAATCATGTCCCGGTCTATCTTTGACAAATTTGATAAGTTCCTGAGATTTACCTGGAGTGCGATTGAGCTTTTTATCCATGATATCACATAATAAGTTTACTAAATCGATATTTTTCCATTCATTATGGCCTCCAATATTATAGGTTTCACCATTTTTACCAAAATGAAAAACTTCATCAATAGCTCTAGCATGATCGATCACATAGAGCCAATCACGAGTATATTTCCCATCTCCATAGATGGGTAGTGGTTTTTCTTGAATAATATTATTGATACAAAGTGGAATAAGTTTCTCAGGAAATTGATTTGGTCCATAATTATTGGAACAATTTGAGATGACCACTTGTAAACCATAGGTATCGTGGTATGCTCTAACGAAATGATCGCTACTAGCTTTTGATGCTGAATAGGGTGAATGAGGATCATAGCTAGTTAATTCTGTAAATAAGCCCTCTGAACCGAGTGACCCATATACTTCATCAGTAGAAATATGATAGAAACGATGTGCACTATAGTCTTTTTGCCAATAATTTTTAGCGGCATTGAGTAGGTTTATGGTTCCTATAATATTGGTCATTGCGAAATCAAGTGGAGACTCAATGCTCCTATCGACATGACTCTCAGCTGCTAAATGCAAAATATCAGTAATGTTATTTTCTACAATGATTTTATTTATTTCAGCGCTATCCACTATATCCGCTTTGATAAAGTGATAATTTGGTTTGTCTTTAATATCGTTTATATTTTCTAAGTTACCCGCATAAGTGAGTTTATCCAAATTGTAAATATTATAATTGGAATATTTTTCTACCATAAGTCTGACTACATGTGAACCAATAAAACCAGCGCCACCAGTTATTAATATGTTTTTAGGCATTAATTTTTGTTTTAAAATGTAAGATAAATTTAATGCAAATTTAAAATTCTTTTTTTATCTTTGCTTTAATTTTTTTTAAAACTATATACTTATATAAACTATGACACAATTTACCTCTATTCTTGGCGAAGAAACAGCGAAACATTTACTCGAATTTAAAAATCCAAAAATTGATAAATCACTTCTTCATCTTCCTAGTGAAGATTTTGTTTCTCAAGTTTGGGCAGATAGCAATAGAAATATTCCTACTTTGAGAAGTCTCGAGCAGCTATATAATCATGGAAGACTCAAAAGAACTGGTTATTTAAGTATTTTGCCTGTAGATCAAGGTATAGAGCATAGTGCAGGTGCTTCATTTGCGCCGAATCCAATTTATTTTGATTCGGAAAATATCGTTAAGCTCGCAGTGGAGGCTGGATGCAATGCAGTAGCCTCTACCTTCGGAGTCCTTGCTTCTGTAGCTAGAAAGTATGCGCACAAAATCCCTTTTGTCGTTAAAATAAATCATAATGAATTCTTGTCTTATCCAAATGCTTATGATCAAATTATGTTTGGAGAAATCAAAAGTGCTTGGGAAATGGGTGCTGTGGCAGTAGGTGCTACGATTTATTTTGGAAGTTCTGAAAGCAGAAAACAAATTGTTGAAGTTGCCAAGGCTTTCGAATACGCTCATCAACTTGGTATGGCGACTATTTTATGGTGTTATACCAGAAACTCCGGATTCAAAGTCGATGGCGTAGATTATCATACTTCAGCAGATTTATCTTCTCAAGCCAATCATCTCGGGGTAACCATTCAAGCTGATATCATCAAACAAAAACTTTCGACCAATAATGGAGGTTATTTAGCAACCAAACACGGTAAAACTCATGAAAAAGTATACTCAGAATTGTCTTCAGACCATCCGATAGACTTATGTAGATATCAAGTTGCTAATTGCTATATGGGTAGAGCAGGCTTAATAAATTCTGGCGGAGAGAGCAAGGGTAGCTCGGATCTTTCTGAAGCAATTGCTACAGCAATTATCAATAAAAGAGCTGGAGGTCAAGGGTTAATCTTAGGAAGGAAAGCATTTCAGAGAGATTTTAAAGAAGGCGTTGACTTTCTTCAAAAGGTTCAAGACGTTTATTTAGACAAAGATATCACAATTGCTTAGTTTTCTTTAGTCATTTCACGACTAACAGACTGATATTAAAACTCATCAAAGTATTTATTCTAACTTTGTATCAAATATTTCATAATGCTTAATAAGGTCTAGTGAAAAACACTACCAGCCGACACTAAGCTATCCAAACGGTTACTTTTTGGATACTTCTTGGGGTTTTGTATCAGATTTAAAAAATGAATAGGTCTGCAATATAGGCCCAAAGCTATGATACTGCACCATATAATATTTTTTAGTGTCAGGCCGATAAGCCCATAGCAATTCTAAATCAAATGGAATTTCTTCTCCAGCGGGAGAAAGGTATTCTGGCCTGCGATTTTTCATATGATATAGCCATACCGTTTGAGCAGATTTATCCAATTTGGCCAATTGAATTTCAGCGTATTTTGGTGATTTGGTAATGATTTGAATTAAGGAATCATTCAGAATTTCCGTTTCAGCACTCAATCGTTCATAGCTGAGTAGATAGCGCATCATTTTTTCTTGAGAAATATCTGTGATAAGGGGAATAGAGTCTATAACAGGCTTTAGTTTAATATAATTTTCATCTTTTTCAATATAGAAAGAAAACTGAGGATTGTCTACATAATTCACTGAGATTGTTTTAATATCATCATAAGCAGCTTGAATCAACGTTCTATTTCTCCATATCATTTCACTAGTTGGGAAGAAGTATTTCATTTCCCCACTATAACCTGGGATATACAGAAGAATTGGATTGGGATCGACTCGACCATTTTTTTCTAAAATCCCATAACAGAAATCTTGATTGAGCACTTTTTGGCCTATATGATAGGTCGTTATTTCTTGTGAATCTTCATCATATAAACTGAATTTAACGGAGAATTTTTGAAGTGAAGCAATTATTTTTTCTCTATCTTTTTTATTTATTGGTTCCGACTTGATTTTCATAGCCCAATCGAGTACTTCATATATTTTGTCGTGATTGGCTTCGGTATTTGAATTGAGCCACCATTTTTCGAATTTGTCCTTTTTTAAATGGATTTTTTCACCAAATTTACTATCAATAGTGATATAATAAACAGATTTGACATTTTTTAAATGAATCGTATTTTTGGTATTAATTCTTGGTAAAACAACGTAAATAAAAATGACCATAACAGAAATAATCATGATAGCGAAAAAAAGATATTGATTTATCTTGTTATCAGTTCTTTTCATAAATTTCTTGTTGTAATTTTCGAGAGAGACTTTTGAAAACTAAATCGTAAGAATGATTGATTAAATCTTTCAATAAAACATTATCTAGGAGTTCGTTAACATATATGGTATTCCAATGAGTTTTGTTCATGTGATAGCCCGGCACAATAGCGTGCGGATACTCTTGCCTGAGTATTTGTGTTCGTTCTGGTAGGCATTTTAAATTAATCGCAGGTTTTTCTGCCTCCCAGGATGCTAAGTTAGTGAGTAAATATATTTTATTTCCTACTTTCATCACTAAAACTTTGTCATCAAAGGGCATACTTTCAGAATTTCCATGTTTTAAATGACAAAAATCATAGAGTTCATCGAGTTTCATTTGTTGTATTTTTAGTCATAAATGCAAATACGGCAATATATAAAAACCCCAAGATTAGAAAAGCAAAGGAGCTATGAATTCCAAATATGTCGGCAAGTTTTCCCTGAATAGGAGGAATTATAGCGCCACCTAAAATCATCATTATAAGCATTGATGAACCTTGTGAGACTTTGTCCTCGAGATTTTTTACTGCGAGATTAAAAATACTTGGCCACATAGTAGATAGAAAAAGTCCACATCCAACAAAAGCAAATATAGAGACATAATTGGTCGTGATAAGTCCTGTAATCAATAAAACTATTCCGAAAAGCGCATTGACCATTAGGTATAAACTCGATTTATTTCGGAATAAATAATATATAATTGCTTTTATAATTACCAAAAAAATATAGGGATATAATAAAGAAACAGGCAAGTCATTAAATTTGTTTGCTATAATTATAGTCGAAAATGCTAAAACAGGCACTAGAAAAATAGCTATTTTTTTCTTTGTTTCAGCGAAGCTAAAAGCGTCGATACTCCCTATCCATCTCCCTATCATTAGGGAACCCCAATAAAGTGATATAAACATCGAAATGGAAGCATTATTAATTTCTGGTAAATTAAGTTTCGTAATATATTCTGAAAGATTGGAGCCTATAGCTACCTCGACACCCACATATACAAAAATTCCTAACATGCCTAAATTCAGAGATTTATCAGACATAGCACCCCATTTGGATTCATTACTAGGAGCTTGGCGATACGCATAAGCCATGAGTAGTATAAAGAAGATTAAACCTGAAATTAAAAGTATAAATCTAGCCAAATCTAAATCATATCCCAATGCTTTGAAATTGAGGATATTTGGATGATAATAGGAGTAAAATATTGGTACAAAAACTACAATAAACAAAAGGGTCATAGCACATAAAAATTTCTGAGTCGCTAGAGATAAGATAATGTTGCCCTGCAATTTTTGATTTGGTATTGATTTAGAAAATTGAAAAATCAATGCTGCGAAAAGAAATAGTGACCCTAACCCTAAATAAACAAAGATAACCTTTTGAATATTGAGATGAACTAAGAGCGTATCGTCAAAATTTGTGGTACCAAACAATGCTTTAGAAACTATAATCGGACCAATCATTGTACCAAAAGAATTAATTCCCCCTGCTAAATTAATCCTTGTTTCACCGTTTTCTTTATCTCCTAAGGCTATCGCTAGCGGATTAGCAGCTGTTTGCTGAAGTGAAAAACCCAATCCGACAATGAATAGCCCAATTAAAATTCCTATGAAATGAGACAGGTATAAGAATAATGACATAGACACCACGCCTAAGAAGGATAAAATTAAACCATATACAATTGTTTTCTTGTAGCCCCAATAGCCTACTAAATCTATTGATTTATACTGACCAACGAAAAACAACCCTATTGCCCCGATATAATAGGCACCATAGAAAGCAAAATCAACCATTTGGCTTTGAAATTGATCTATTTTAAAATGAAATTTACAAAAGGGTATAAAGATATTATTGCCAGCAGCAATAAAACCCCAGAAAAAAAACACAATAACTAAAAGGTAGAGTGCAGGATAATTTGTTTTTTGTTTCATCGGATTCATTTAAAACTGCCTAATCCCATTGACAAATTTCAATATAAAACAGTCTTGATATCCATTAAATTTTAACTCTTGCATTCTTTTTTCTGCTTCATATTTATTGAAATATTTACCTACGGTATATTTATAGTATCCATTTTCTAATCTTTCTACCACATCAACGGGCATTTGTCTTGTTATTTTTTGTTTACTTGCGAAAAGTTGAATAGAAAAATAAACGTTTTCATTGGGAGCTATTTTTTCTTCTTCAAACTTAGAAGTATGATATTCAAAAGTATTTTCTTCTGCTCCAGGTTTCTTGATATCATCAGGTGCGTAAGTGAGAATTTCTTGTTCTGGGTTTGGCAGGTTTTTATTTGCTAACTGATTGATTTTACTATTCAACAATTCATTGAGCTCTGTTTTAGAATTTATTTTGGAAGTTGTAGGCTTAACTTGATTTATCTCTTTTGACCCTGAGGCAATATTTTGGTTGATTAAATTATTGATTGCAGCATTGTCTGTATTATTTCTATACTCTATATTGTTTTCAGAATTTTTTCTAGCATCAATAACAGCAGCTGCTGTCATCATAGCAGAAGTTGATTTGGTAGTAGCTTTAGCTATTTCATATTTAACCCCGTTTGTATTCAATGATGTGTTATTTGACTTGTTTATCATGTCTTTGCGATAACTCACATCAATATCTCTTTTGTATCCATCTTCAACAGAAAGTTTTGTTGGTGTTTTTTCGAAAACCACTACCGTAGTTTTATTAACGGAATCAACAATGATTTCTTTGATTTTTTCATCAGTTTTTGGCGATTCAATCACTTGAATTGGTATGGTAGTGGTGATTTTATTAGATGGCGTGGTAGTGGTTTCAATGGCTAATTGTTTATTTTTGTTTTTTTCTTTATCTTTGACCACTAGATCTGCTTCATGAAGGCTAAGTTCATACTTAACTTTAAAATTCTTGAATGCTTCAGCTATTTTTTCAGCTATTTTCAGCTGCCCATCTTCTGATACGAGAATTTTTTCTTCTTCAGGATTTGAGATAAATCCTATTTCAATAAGTACTGAAGGCATTGTTGATTTATAAAGTACTACAAAACCTGCTTGTTTTGTGCCTCTATTCTTTTGAATACATACATTGGGATTTGCATATTTCTCAAAAACTTTTTCGAGTTCTTTAGCAAAAAGTATGGATTTATCCATATACACATTCTGCTGCATTGTCATAATTATGTTGCCTTCCGGGGAGTTTGGATCAAACCCGTAATTATTACTTACGTCACTTTCGAGCAAAACTACAGAGTTCTCTTTTTTGGCGACTTCAAGGTTGTCATCGGCCTTATGTAAGCCTAATACATAGAATTCAGAACCACACACATCTTTTTTAGCATTACTATTACAATGAATTGAGATAAATAAGTCTGAATGAGCTTTATTTGCTTTGTTGGAGCGCTGATATAACTCGATAAATTCATCTTCCGTTCTTGTAAACTCAGTGGTAATTTCAGGATACATAGCATTTATGAGCTTACCTAATTTAAGGGATACGCCTAAGGTAACATCTTTTTCTTTTCCACTTAGACCTAAGGCACCAGGGTCTTTCCCACCATGACCTGCATCAATGGTTATATGTTTAATTTTATTTTGTGCATTTAGGGTTAGTGAACTTAACCCTAAAATTAAGATAAAAAGATTATTTTTGCCTTTTAATAATTTCATTAAAGGATTGA
>JALOMB010000093.1 GCA_025455685.1 Chitinophagales bacterium
TAAGAATATTGATCAAAATGATTACATCCCCAATAGTAGTTCCGAATTTTCTGCTTACAAAAATGGCTAATACTTCGGTGCCATCGATTACGGCACCACCGCGCACAGAAAGGCCAATGCCCGCTCCGAGAAAGAATCCTCCGAAAATGGCAACAAGCAAATTATCGTTTGTAACGTTCGGGAATTGAACGGTTCCAACACAAAGGGCTAAGCCCGAAATTGCTAACGCGGTTTTAATGGCGAATTGTTTTCCTAAAATTTTATACCCTAAAAACTTTAACCCATGCTATTTTGGACACATACGTACGACTTTATGCTAAAAATTCTAAATACTTTAGTCATTACAATTATTTTGTTTGACAATTTCCCAATGTTGAAAGCCAATAAATTTATTGGAATACTTGTCGTAGTTAGTTTATCTTTATTGATATATCATGTTGCTATACGAACCCTAGCTACTTTTCTATATTGTAGAATTTCATTAGGTATTCCTTTAAGTTTAAAGCAAGCAAAAGAATTTGATGATATTTTTACCCCTACTTTTTCTACTGATTTAACTTGGGTGTCTATGTCAGAAATCAAAAAACTTCCTGAGTCAGAGCGATATGCTATGGCAAGTCAAATTAACGCTAGATGGAAAGAGCAAAAAGAACATAGTAAAAATCAGCACATTCAAAATTTTAAAGAATCTAAATCAAAAACCAAGATATTGACTATGACTATGTATGCTTTAATCATATATTTCATTATCGCTTCATTTCTAAATCTTTTTCCGGCAAATAAAATCGCTGAAATTTATTGTTCCATTTTTCAAACACAAAAAATTTATCCTGCGTTACATGTCCTACTCTTAGTATTTCCAACCTATTGGATTTTTAGATTATTGGACAAGAATATTAAATGAGACTTAGGCCAAGAGCTGCTCCTATATCGCTCTATCCTTTGTTTTTGACTATTATGACTTATGGCAATGAATTCGACCTATATATAGTAATCTAAGATAAAAATAGAAGTTTTATAATGAACAGACGTAAGTTTATAAAAAGAACATTTTGGGGACTAGCTGGACTAGGCCTTTTCAGCGGTTTATATACTTGGCAAATTGAACCATTTTGGTTGGAATTTGTGAACGTAAAAATGCCTATCAAAAACTTACCCAACAACTTGGTTGGTAAAACATTGATGCAAATAAGCGACATTCATATAGGAAATCGATTTGACTATAAATTCATCATTAATTCATTTGAGCAGGCAAAAGCATTTAATCCCGACTTTGTGGTATATACAGGTGATTATGTAAGTACATACAAAGACGTAGTTCTATTTGATAAATTAGAAGAAACTTTAAATAATATTGTCAAAGGGAAATTGGCAACTATCGGTATTTTAGGCAACCACGATTACGGACGAAATTGGTCTCAACAAGCTGTTGCCGACAAAATCTCGGAAATGCTTTCGAAAAGTGGCGTTAAAGTATTGAGAAACGAAAATGCTGAAGTAAACGGACTAAACTTTATCGGCTTTGACGACTTTTGGGGACTTAACTTCAATCCTGAAAAAGCTATGAAGGGCTTTGACATGTCAAAAGCAAATCTTGCGTTGTGCCATAATCCTGACGTATGCGACTTAGACATTTGGGGGGAATACAATAGTTGGATATTATCGGGACATACACATGGGGGACAAGTAAAGCCACCATTTTTACCACCGCCAATATTACCTGTAAAAAATAAACAATATTCCGCAGGACAATATGATTTAAGCAATGATAGAACACTTTATATAAACAGAGCATTAGGTCATTTATGGCAAGTAAGATATAACGTAAGACCAGAAATAACCCTATTTGAATTGCAACAAGGATAAAATTCTTCTTTACCCGATATAAGGTAGCAATACTAATTCAAATCTTGGTTTCTCATAAATTCATGACTTAACTAAAAATACAAACCAAAAAGCAACAATAACCTATTACTTACTTCAAATGAATGCACCTTACTTTTAGAAAATAATTTGTTTCTTCTTACTCTTAATTATAAATCATGCAATGGCGCAACTCAATTTAAGAGACTTGGAATCCTATAACGCCTATTCAATTAACCACCGTCGCTCTACCGATAATTTCTCATAATATCTCTCAAGAAGAGCTACTACTTTTGGAAAAGAAATCAAAAAGAAACGAAGTAAAACTATATTTTCAGAAAACACCTTTTAGAATCGATGAAAATCAACAAATAATTTGGACTAAAATCTTTCAAGTCTTTTTTTTTCTTTACCACAGGGCATGATAAATGTAAACGACTCCACTATTATTTTGATACAAATTGGAGGAAATGCCATAAGAGAAAAGTATATTCATAGGTTCAAAATGATATCTTTAAGCAATAATAATCTCCTATTACAGGAAATAAAAAACGAATATTTTTATAGGAATAAATTGGGAGAAATCCTAATATCAAACCCTTGTTTCTATCTCTTTAGGAAATTCGAAACTCTTTGACCTAAATGCTTTACCTTTGTGAAAAAAACTATCTTGTTTCTTAAACCTATGACAAAATATGAATTTTCAATCAATTATACTAGAATATGGTGTTTATCTCTTGATATGCCTTGTCTATCTTATTATAGTGATTATGGCTTTAGTGACCAAAGTATTTCCCCCTAAAAGCATCAACAGCATCTACGGATACAGAACGGGAATAACGATGAAAAATCAAGACAACTGGGATTATGGGCAGCAAATTGCACCTGGCACTATGATTCAGGTGTTTACCTATGGATTTATGGTGGCTTTAGTGACTTGCTTTTTCCTAAATTACTTGAAGCTATACACACTAATCGGGCCCTTGATGCTTATTATTTTGATAATGACGAGTATAGGCTTAATCATAAAACTCGAAAACCAAATGTCTGCCTTCGAAAAGTCCAAAAAATCGAATAAATAACAGAATTTTCATTTATTGAAAAAAACGCTTAGAAAGTCCCTAAATACATAGGAATAACAAAAAAACTTCCTTAGCCCTTGTTAAAATTTTATTTCTTATCTTTGAATTTGATTTTAAATTATATAAGGCAAACAATATAACCACAAATAGGATTCTAGAATTTAAAATAAATAATCTTATGATACACCACAGTAAAATAATCCTATTAGGACTTCTAATGCTCCTTGTTGCTACAATTTTTCCATCTTGTAAATTAGCTCGTTTTGTTTTTTATAACTTTGCTGATATAAATGACCACAAAAAATTTCCGTCAAGACCTTTGTACGCTGGCGCTATCCCTTTTAATTTTCAAATCTCAAAAAACGAAAAATTTCCAAAAGAGATAAATTATATGCCTTTTGACAAATATCTAGAAGAAAATAATACCGTGGCTTTTTTAATCATTAAAAACGATACAATCCAATATGAACGTTATTTCAAAGGTTATGAAAAAGAAAGCATTGTGCCATCTTTTTCTATGGCCAAATCTGTAACGTCCATTTTAATTGGCTGTGCCATTGATGAAGGCTTGATAAAGTCTATTGACGAGCCAATTACAAACTATATCCCCGAATTGAAAAAAAACGGATTCGACAAAGTTACAATCAAACACCTTCTGCAAATGACCTCGGGAATAAAATTTAGCGAAAGCTATGTAAATCCATTTGGCGAAGCGGCTTCGTTTTATTATGGCCTCAATCTCCGAAAAGAAATTGAAAAAATGAAGCTAGAAAGAGAACCGGGCAAAAAGTTTGAATACGCTAGCGGCAATACCCAACTTTTAGGTTTGGTATTAGAACGTTCACTAAAAGAAAAAACAATTACTTCTTACTTACAAGAAAAAATATGGACCCCTCTTGAAATGGAGTACGATGCCTCTTGGAGCATTGACAGAAAAAATAATGGGCTAGAAAAAACATTTTGCTGTTTAAACGCAAGAGCTAGAGACTTTGCGAAAATTGGAAGATTATATAAAAATAAAGGGATTTGGAATGGAAACCAAATAGTGTCTCAAAAGTGGGTTGAAGAATCTACAAAACTTGACACCTCAGAAGGAAGTGCAAATTTCTATCAGTATCAATGGTGGTTGCCTTCACCAAATGAAGACTTCATGGCGCAAGGCATTCTAGGACAGTATATTTATGTTAATCCGACGAAAGATTTAATCATTGTTCGTCTAGGTAAGAATGAAGGGAAAGCAGATTGGCAAACAATATTCACTTCCTTAGCAAATGTATATTAAACGAAGCTGAAATATTTATAATATCGCTATTTTCTTTTTTAGAAAAATAAACATTAGGATATAAATTGCGAGAGCTGCATGTGATGCTATAAAATCTAGATGGTCCGGTGAAATGAAACAAATCACAGAAAAATAAAAAAACGCTTAGAAAGTCCCTAAAAACAAAGGATTAACAAAAAAAACTTCCTTAGCCCTTGACAAAGGCATAGCGTTTGTCTTATATTTGCAAACTTTCTAAAAAAATTAAATCTATTGCTCATGTCTGAAATCTATAAACTCTCCCAATTTGAATACAATTTGCCTGAGGAACGAATCGCTCGCTTCCCATCAAAAGAACGCGGCGGTAGCCGAATGATGGTCATCGATAGAGCCAAGAACACCATAGAACATAAACAATTTACGGATATTATAGATTATTTCGGAGATGGCGATACGATAGTAATGAACAATACTAAGGTAATCCCAGCGAGACTGTGGGCTACCAAAGAAAAAACAAGAGCCAAAATCGAGGTTTTTTTACTTAGGGAACTCAATAAAGAACAATTAATCTGGGATGTCATCGTGGATCCCGCTCGAAAAATCCGTGTCGGCAATAAAATATATTTCGGCAAGGACGATATATTAGTCGCAGAAGTTATCGACAATACTACTTCTAGAGGCCGTACATTAAGATTCTTTTATGATGGATATCCAGAAGATTTCAGAGATTATTTATTTAGTTTCGGCGAGACGCCTATTCCAAGATATATTACGAAATTTCGACCGGTAGAAGAAAGTGACTCTGAAAGATACCAAACTATTATAGCCAAAGAAATAGGAGCTGTAGCTGCTCCGACTGCTGGCTTGCATTTCTCTAGAGAAATTCTCAAACGTCTTCAAATCAAAGGCGCCGAAATCACAGAGCTAACGCTTCATACCGGATTAGGAAGCTTTAGCAAAATCGACGTCGAAGACCTCACCAAACACCGAATGGATACCGAGTATTTCAAAATCAATGCAGAAACCGTAGAATTAGTCAATGAATCCAAAAAAAACAATAAAAAAGTACTATCAGTCGGTACTACGACCCTAAGAGCACTTGAATCCTCTGTAACCTCTTCAGGGATGCTCAAAGAAGGAGAGAGCTTCACCAATCTCTTTATTTATCCACCTTACGAGTTTAATGTACCCAATTGTCTTTTGACTAATTTCCATTTACCTTCGTCTTCGCTTTTGATTTTGACTTGCTCCTTCGGTGGGTATGACTTAATCATGGAAGCCTATCGACAAGCCGTAGCTGAGAAATACAATTTCTATTCGTATGGGGACTGTATGCTAATCCTATAAACATGCATACCAAAACACCCTTCAAACCCAAAGTAAATTTAATCAGCCTCGGCTGTAGCAAGAATACCGTGGATAGTGAGAAAATCCTCGGTCAGCTCAATTATCACGGGGTATCGGCTACTTATCAAGGGCAAGAAGATGATTACAATACCGTAATTATCAATACTTGTGGCTTTATCGAAAACGCCAAGCAGGAAAGTATCGATGCAATTTTGGCATATGCAGACGCCAAAAACAAAGGGGAAATAGAAAAACTCTATGTCGCTGGCTGCCTTTCGGAGCGCTATCGCCACGAACTCGAAGCCGAAATCAAAGAAGTAGATGCTTTTTTCGGCACTTATGATTTGCCACTTTTATTAGAAAAATTCAATATAGACTATCGCGAAGAGCTTATCGGCGAAAGAACCCTGAGCACGGATACGCATTACTCATATCTCAAAATTTCTGATGGCTGTAATCGAAAATGCACTTTTTGTTCGATTCCTAAATTCAAAGGCCTTCATAAATCTAGAACTATAGAATCCTTGGTAGAAGAAGCGACTTTTTTAGCGAAAAAAGGAACCAAAGAGCTCATGCTCATCGCTCAGGAATTGACCTATTATGGTTTAGATATTTACAAAAAACGCGCACTCAAAGAACTCATCGACAAACTCAGTGAAATTGAAGAAATCAAATGGATAAGACTGCATTATGCTTATCCTGCCCAATTTCCAGAGTCGCTTATTGAAATTATTAGAGACAATCCTAAAGTTTGCAAATACTTGGATATACCGCTTCAACACGCCTCTGACAAGGTACTCAAGGACATGAAACGCAATATCGACCAAAAAACTACCCGAAATTTAATCGCTAAACTTCGCGAAGAAATCCCTAATATCGCTATTCGTACTACGATGCTCACAGGATTTCCTACAGAGACAGGAGATGATTTTCAAGATTTAATTTCATTTGTCGAAGATATGAAATTCGATAGATTAGGCGTCTTTGCTTATTCTCATGAAGACGGCACAGAAGCCTTCAAGTATGAAGATATCTGGTCTCAGGATGAAAAAAATCGCAGAGTCAATGAGCTCATGGAAGTCCAAGGACGCATTAGCTATACATTGAACCAAGAAAAAATTGGGAAGACCTTTAAAGTACTCATCGACAGAATCGAAGGAAAGGAATTTGTGGGTAGAACGGAGTTTGACTCGCCCGAAGTCGATAATGAAGTGCGCTTCACTAGTGAAAAAGCTTTGAAACCTGGAGATTTCTGTCATGTCGAAATCCTCGATGCTTTTGAATTTGATTTGATAGGGAGGGAGATTTAGATAAATTTTAAATATCCTAACTTAAACAAAACCTAATTCGTGGACGTTTTTAAAATCAATTTGAATGACAAATTAAACCGTTTAGAAAAGAATTTTTCGAGGGTACCAATAAAACAAAAAATTACTATATTTGTAGATAATTTCTAAAACCAGTCAAAAAAATTATCCTTGACGACCAAAATACATGCGCCTTTAGTTCACGAAGACCC
>JALOMB010000021.1 GCA_025455685.1 Chitinophagales bacterium
AATGAAAAAAACCAATAAAAACCCGATAAATATTGACGTTTAAATCTTTTTTATCCTAGTTTACGCAGATTTTGCTTGATAGAAATCATCTAGTTTCTTCATTATCTCAGAAAAGATAAATGATGATACATCTATGAAGACTTCCTCTTCAAACGGAGATTTCAAATTTGCAATTTGAATTAATTCAGAGAAATTTAAACTGCCACCTCTTTGGCATAAATTATGATAATCCTGCCAAGCAGATTCGAAATTTTGCGACATTTTTCTATAAAACTGAAAGGCACATACCTGAGCCAAAGTATAATCTATATAATAAAATGGCATTTGATAAATATGAGCTTGATTTTGCCAGCGGCCTCCTTCAGAGAGAAATGGCTCATCATCAATATTTAAAAAAGGTTGATATTCTGCTTGAAGTTCTGTCCACAAGGCTCTTCGCTCTAGAGGTGTGAGGCTTGGATTCTCATATACACGCTGCTGAAACTCATCTACACAGCATCCATAACATAGAAATGAAAAGCCAGAATAAGCATGAGCAATATAATATTTCTTAGTATCTTCTTGGAAGAATTTATTCACCCAAGGATAAGCGAAGAACTCCATACTCATCGAATGAATTTCTGCAGCTTCTGATGTAGGAAATAAATATTCTTTGACTTCGAAGTCTCTACTACAATAGGCTTGAAAGGCATGACCTGCTTCATGAGTCAGCACATCTACATCATGGGATGTTCCATTGAAATTTGAAAAAATAAATGGCATTCTAATTGAAGGCTCATAGGAACAATAACCACCAGGCGATTTATTGTCTCTATTTACTAAATCTAGACATTCTGAGTCGATCATTTCTTGGAAAAATCTACCCGTTTCTGGGCTGAGCTCCTGATACATCGTCAAAGCATCTTGAATCATCTGTTCCGGAGAAGTCTTTGGGGTTGGGTTGCCATCTGCGAAAAGCAATGTATCATAGTGGTATAATTTATCCAAACCTAATTTATCTGCTATAGATGAACGAATTTGAGTGACTTTTGGGACTATGTGTTTCTTGACAAAATTCCTATATTGCTCAATTTCTCGGTAGGTATAGTCCGTTCGTCCCATTCTGTCATAGCCCATCTGTACGAAATTTTCATAACCGAGTTTTTGTGCCATTTCATGACGGAGCTTGACTAATTCATCATAAATTTGGTCAAATTGAGGTTGGGCTTCTCTTAAAGATTTATAATTTGCTCTACTAGCGGATTTTCTAATGGCTCTATCTGTATGCTCCAAAAGAGGAGACATTCCACTGAGGTTATAGGTTTTTCCTTCGAATTCTACTCGAATCTCTGATTTAAGCTTTTGGTATTGTGTGCTTAGTTTATTTTCTTGCTGAATCAAATCAATGATTTGCTCCGATATTACCTTGCTTTGAAGTTTTGCTAAATCAAAGAATTGCTTGCCAAAAGTCTTTTCTAGTTCAGGCAAAAATTTTGATTTCAAAGCGATATCGACGAATTTCTTGCTTAAAGCAGCAATTTTGGGATTTTCAGCGTCAAAGAAATTCACTTCTTCTTCAAAAAATTTATCCGATACATCTTGCGAATATTTGATATAAGCGTAGTCACCCCAGCCCGGATAATCTCTGTCCAAGGCTATAATTTCTCTAAAAATTTCAATCTGTATATCAGCAGAAGTAGCTCTTTGGAATGCTTCAATTTTAGCTTGTTTTAGTATATAATATTGAGATAAATCTGGACGGCTATATTTGATTTCTGAGAATTTCTTTGTCTTCATAAAATTTAAAAAAGTTTGAACAAATATAGAATTTTTATTTTTATCTGATTAAGGCGATTATCATTTGTTGATACTTTCTTTCGCCTTTTTTATTGGTATAATCAATAAGCAATAAATAGCTTCCACTAGGCTGAGCGGCGCCTTCAAAAGTTCCATCCCAGAAGCCCTCAGGGTCTTTGGTCTCGAAAAGCACTTGACCTTGTCTATTTAGAATTTGCCAATGAATTGTGAGTAACTCTAGGGCGTTTGGTATGAAATAAACTTCATTATAGTCGTCATTATTAGGTGAAAATCCGTTGTAAAGAAAAATATCATCAGACTTTCGCAAACGAATTTCAAAAACACTATCACAGCCTGTCATCGTGACTAAAGTATCGAAAAATATTCCTGAGGAATCATATTTTTTTCCTAAGAAATAAAATGGTTCTAATCCAATAACAGTATCGATAATAGCTAAAAAATTGGGTTTTATGGTATAATTTATTTTCACTATTGAGTCACAGCCAAAGGCATTGAGATAGGTCGAAGTAATGCTCGTATCTCCAATAAGCGTATCTCCTAGAGGGCTTAGCCCATAGCCACAATGGAATCTATCCTCTGAGAAATATTCTGGTTTGTTTTCTAAGATTGTGGTATAGTTTACGAAGGAATCACAAAGATATTGATTTTGAAGGGTTATGGTTTGAGTAAGATTTTGTCTTATGGTATCTCCATTGGGCAAGACAATGAACGTGCAACCATATAAAGTATCTGAATAAATATTGTTGTCTTTAAAGGATTTGACTTGATAGGTTATATGTGAATCGCATCCATTTTGGGTTTTACTATATAGTTTTAAGGTTGTATCCCTAAATATAGGCATTCCTAAAAAAGTATTTCCTTGACAAATATACTTGAGGGAATCGAGATAAAAGGCGGGCAGGACGTTGTATCTTTGTACTTGAATTGTCGGACAATCGTTGAGAATTGGGGGTTTTGGTGTGTAATAGATCTTGGATTCTTTGTGTTTTGGGTTTAAGGTGTCTTGGCAGACGGTGACGTCGGGAAGGTTTTCGTATTTGTTAAGGGATTTATAGAATATTTCGTAAATGGTATCACAGCCACCGGTGAGGGATTTTCTGATTTCTTGATACGTTGTATCTTTTAGCAGGAGTCTGCCTCCGATGTATATCGAGTCGGATACGCAGAAGATATTGAGTTGATTGATTTTAAAATCAACAAGTTTGTAAATAATCCTATATTTTCTTAAACATCCACCTTCTTCTACTTTTTCAGTTAAAATAACTGTGTCTTTTAGAATTAATTTGTCATTAAATTTTATAGAGTCTTTAAGACAAAAATAAACATTTTCTACTTTTTCAGGTAAATAATAACTTTTATATCTATATTCAATTAATGTATCACATCTATCTAAATAACCTTGGCTATATTCTTTAATTATAGTGTCTTTATTAATTAATGTTCCTTTATGATAAATCGAATCTGAAAAGCAATAAAGTATATTTTTAATAACTTTATAATAATCTATTTTAATAATGGTTTTGAGAATGGAATCACATCCATTAACTTTTAAAAATGAATCTAAAAATACAGTGTCTTTATTAATTAAGTTTCCTCTATAATAATGAGTTGACACTTTACAAAATTTAACCGTATTAACTTTATAAATAGGATTTCCTATAGGAATTTTATAATTTAAAATATTCTGACACTGCTGATAGTTATAATTTATGATGTTAATCGTATCAGTTAACTTAAAATTTTGAAATACAATTGTTCCCGTATCTTGGTCATTTAAATAGAACTCAAAAGTATCTTGACTACTATTTTTTGAATAATAGATTTTCATACCTTTGTTACCAATAACTTTAAATTTTGCTATTTGTGAATTGCAATCGATGTCTAAAAAGTTAAAAATAGGTATTCCTTTCATCAATTTACAAACACTTATTGGCTGAGTATTAATTACATCTACAAGTGGAGAAGTGGAATTTGAATTGTTTACAAATTTACCAAGATTACATCCAATATGACCTGAATTACATGAAGAGTTTGATGTATTTAGTATTGCCATATCTTTAGAAGTAGCAACAAAATCATATTGGTATGTTGGATGATCGCCTGCAAGTAGTCTAAAATTAAAAGATCCTGTTTGAGTTCCAAAAAAATCACTTCCCGAAACAAAAATTTTTTTATTTTTATTTAAAATTGCACATTGAATATCTTCTTTACTAGCACTAAACCATGAGATATCATTCATTATTGAATTATCTGGATATTTTGGTCTTATCCAAACTGTTCTTTCCGTATTGGTCAAATCGCCTAATTGATGTATAGCATTTTGACCTAGGGCATATAGTTTTCCCAAAGTATCTAAAACATAATAACTTGGCCCATTCGTCATCCCTATCATTTTAATCGGACCTATATCACTCGGCTTAGTCATCTGAGTCGCATAGCTAAGATTCTGTCTTCCTGTTCCATTGCCTAAATATACGCTTCTACCCCATGTCCATAATGTCCCATCACGTTTTAGTGCATAGCCTCTATTTGAAATTCCCCGACAAGCGATGACATTGCTCAGCGGAACATTAGGTGCTTCCATAATTTGTATCCAATTTATAGTAGTTGTATCTCCACCATTAGCATAGAAATCTTGACTCAATGAAAATACAAATCCATCGCAAGTTGTTATAAAAAGAGTTCTGTTAGCAGAAAACATCATTTTTATATCATCCGGGGTATAATTTCCGGGTAAGTTATAAGAATTTCCAAAATTAAATCTATTTGTATTACTAAGAAAACGAGATGGAAAAATACCATTATTTATATGAATTATACCTGAATCAGTTAAAAAAACCAAGCTATTACTATAAATTGTTCCATGTTTTACTTTAGCCTTAATCCAAGGATATAGGTTTTCATCTACAATTTTTGGAGAAGTTAATATTCCATTTAACACAATTTGTCCTTGAGCATAAAAATTATTTTCATCTCTTGACAAGACATTATGATATCCCACCTGCAAGGCGTCGTAAGCTATCGACTCTGCATCACCAGTAGAATAAATCCCTATATTACCACTACAATAAGTACTGCACTGCCCCCAAAAAACCAAAGGCACCAAAAACCCCAAAAACAATACCCATATCCTCATGACACAAATTCATCTCACAAATATAAGAATTTATTACTAAAATAATAAAAAAAATCAAAAATTAAACTTTTTTCTGAATAAATTGCTTCATTTTCTCAGAATCATAGCCCAGATAAGACAATAAAA
Source organism: Chitinophagales bacterium (assembly GCA_025455685.1). Classification (GTDB taxonomy): domain Bacteria; phylum Bacteroidota; class Bacteroidia; order Chitinophagales; family JADJOU01; genus JALOMB01. Next base: position 5,060 of record JALOMB010000021.1, read on the forward strand.
TCCGAAATGCCAACAAATACATAAAAGCTACAGACCCAAATCCAAAAAAGGCATGAAACGTCTTTAATTTCATAAAAACATCGTAAACAGATTTATCCGATATCTTAACCTGTAATCTAGGGAAAATTTGACTCAGATTCATCTCATCGAGCATCATCGCTATATCTTGATTGATAAAATAAAAAAACATACCGCCCACAATTAACCCTAATATAGTGAAAAACTTAATATAACCCGAAAAAACCTGTGCATAATAAACATACTGTACCAAAAAACGAAAACAATACACCAATATTATCGCTTGAAGCCAGAGCAACCATAGCTTTTCATAGATATTTGGTCGATACAAATCATAAAAAAAAACCAAACAAAGGATTTGTAAAACAATAAAAAAAAGCGTCTCCCGAAAATACTTTCGAGACATTAATGAATGAATCATAGCGCAAAGATATAGAATTTTATCCTATGATTTCTTTTATTTTTATTTACTTTGTAACATCTTTAACGTAAAAAAATCAGTCAAAACCATTCATTTTGCAATCTTTGAATATGACAACAAACCATATAAAATATAGAAAAAATGCGATTTGCGCCATAGTGGCTCTAGCATGCTGGGCTTTGATGATGCCTACTCAAGCTCAAACAGATTGCTATATCTCAGATACAGCTGGCGAAGTCAGAGAAAAAAATTATCTATTACAAGATTTAGATTTGAGTTTACATTTCGAAGAAAAAAAAGGCAAAGTCCATGGAAAAGCTACATACAAATTATCCATGCAGCATCTGAATGTAGATTCCATTTTTCTAGATGCTATTGAATTTGAAATACATAAACTAAGTATCGATGGCAAAGAAGTCAAATTTCGCCTAGATAGTGCAGGAATAACTATATGGCCGAAGCTCAAAGACCTAAAATCACATGATTTGCTGATAAACTACAGCTGTAAACCGAAAAAAGGGATTTATTTCTTAAATTGGAACAATAATAACCCAAAAGCAAAGAAACAAATATGGACTCAAGGGCAAGGTATCGACAATAGACATTGGATTCCAGGCTTCGATGATGTAGCCAATTTGCTGCTTACGAAGTTACATATTGAGTTTGACGAGCAATATCCGGTGATTTCTAATGGAAATTTAATCAAAGTTACGCTAAATCCTAAGAAAAAAACAAAAATATGGACCTATCAAATGACCAAGCCACATGCGCTTTATTTGGTAATGATCGCAATTGGAAATTATCAAAAAATCATTCAAAAATCTAAATCAGGTATTTCCATAGAGCAGTATTATTATCCGGAAATGAAGCCTCATTTAAAGGCTATTTATCCCGATGGCGGCAAGATGATGGATTGGTTTGAGTCTTATATAGGCGTGAAGTATCCTTGGGGCAAAGTATATCGCAATGTACCGGTTCAAGATTTTCTCTTTGGTGCGATGGAAAACACGACTTCGACGATTTATACCGATATTTACCACCAGGACACGCGAGCGAGTATGGAGCGAGGCTATTTGCCTACCGATGCTCATGAGCTAGCTCATCAATGGTTTGGTGATTTGATTACGGAGCGAAATCCAACACATCATTGGCTTCATGAAAGCTTTGCGACGCATTATTCCAAACATTTCTTAAAATTTTACCAAGGTCAAGCAGCTTATCATCGGATTAAACTAGGAGAGTTAAACGGCACTATGAATGCAGCTAAATACAATAGCCTTCCTATAGCCCACTCCAAATCAGGCAGTGCACGACACTATCCCAAAGGCTCATTTGTACTCGATATGCTCCATGATGAACTCGATGCGCCTTATTATAATGAAGAAAATCTAGGGGAGAAAAATTTCCAGAAAGCGATTAATTTTTACTTGAATAAACACAAACATCAAAATGTCGAGTCCAATGATTTGTATGAATGTATCTATGATGCGACTGGAATCAAGACCAAAGACTTCTTCGATCAGTGGATTTATCGTGGCGAAGAGCTAGGGCTGAGTTATCGCTATGAGGAAGAAAGCGACAAGCTCCGAGTCATCGTCACCCAACATCTAAAAGACAGCTCCGTACCGGCATTTCAACTGTATCTAGAAATGGCAGCGATAAGCTATGAAGGGAAAAAGAGCGCGCCTATTGGATTACATAAAGTAAGGTTAAAGAAATTATCAGATACGTTTTTCATTCCTAAGCCTCAGCGATTAAGCGATAACGCTAAATTTGCCTTATTTCTAGACCCAAATTTCAAAGTCCTAAAAAAAATGCACTATCCCGACACCTTAGGGGCTATGAGTTTGCTTTCTGTAAATATCGCTTCTACCTATGAAATGCCAAAAGTTGAGCTCTTAAAAGCCTTGAGAAAATTGCCTTGGGAAACTAAAAATCAAGCCTATCAGAATTTAATTCATCAGTCCAAATCCGATTTAGTTTGGGAAGAGATAGCGTATCAAGCTCAAGGAAAAAGCGATGATATTGCCCATGACATAATGATTCATGCGTTTCAGCATTCAAATCACTTGGTTCGTAGAGAAGCGATCAAAGGCGGAAATATCGCAAATGAAGAAATTAAAAAATTAATGGAAAAAGCTCTAGAAGATTCATCCTATCTCAATATTGAGCTTGCCGCTAATCGACTCATAGAGACTGACAAGGCATATATAGATTTGGTTTTGAAAAAAATCAATGGTTTACAAGGCTATAATCAAAACCTCGCCCTACTGGAAATCGTCGCACGTATTATTCAATCTCCTTCACTCCTGCTTTATGATTCTTTGGTAGAATTCGCTAGTGAAAACTATGAGTTTCAGACGAGAATTTCGTCTTATGAGACTATTCGAGAACTCAAAATGCCTTCGAATTATCCTAGATTGATGGACGTAACTATTGATGGATTAATGCATTTTAATTCGAGAATTCAGAATTCAGCAAAAAGCCTGATGCTTTCATTATCCCAAAATGAAGCCCATCTCTGGCGTCAAAAAATCGAAACCTCTGTATCTGACACTAAAGTCAAAGCTCGATTATTAGAAATCTTAGAAAAGAAATAATTGCTTTGTTTCGTGTAATTTTTTAACTCAAAAGAAGAAAAAATGTATATCTTTGTCTATGATTTTATATGCTTTTGGACATATGTTGTTTTTGGTGCTTGACTTGATACCCCGAAATGATTAGAATTGATGAATAACCAAGTTGTTTTATGGGTCAATATCATCTTAGTGCTAAGTTTGTTTGGACTTATGGGCTATTTCCTATATAGTATTTATCACAATTTCATTGAGGCTAGCTCATTTGCCTTGTCGTATTTAGGGATACTAAGTGTTTATACAACTTATAGAGGACTCAAGACTTATCAACTCTATAAAAATCAAAAACCCATTTAGTTTATGAGTAAATCTTATATCGTTAATCTAATTTTTATCATATCCTCGTTTCTTTTCGGATGTGATGATAGCAAAGCTAAGTATTCTGACACCCCTACTTCAGGTAAGATCAAAATTGTCGCCGATGAATCATATCAGCCAATTATTGACAGTGAGCTACAGGTCTTTCATAGTCAGTATCCAGATGCCAAAATAGAGGTAACCTATAAACCTGCTATCGACGTGCTTAATTCATTTTTAGATGATAGTGTTCGTATGATTATTACGTCGAGATATCCTGATACCAACCAACTCGAAGAGTTCAAAAGAGTCAAAGGATATATGCCTCAGCGAAATATTATAGGCAAGGATGCTTTAGCCATAGTGGCTCATTCTGCACATGGCACCTTGAAAATAACTGATGATGAGTTAAAACAAATCCTTCTAGGTAAAATTACTAAGTTCGAGCAACTCGAAAATTCGAAAATTTCAGGAACGATAAAGCTGGTCTTTAATAGTGATAAATCTTCTGAAATCCTTTATGTACAGGACAGCTTACTCAGTGGGCAGCCTATAGGAAATCCGAGCGTATTTGCTACCAAAAACAATGTAGCGGTGATGGATTATGTCGCACAAAACAAAGAGGCTTTAGGTATTGTCGGTGTGTCTTGGGTCTCAGACGAGTATAGTGATCAAGTACAGAAATTCAAAGAATCTGTTACTTTGGTTCAAATCAAAAAAGACAAAGCACATTATTATGAACCTCATTTAGGCTATATAGCCACACATGATTATCCTTATCGTAAGTATATATGTGTAACCAATAAAGAAGGTTCGATGGGCTTAGGTAGGGGTTTTCTACAATTCATGAGTGGCGATATAGGACAGAAAATCATTATGAAAGCGGGCGTAGTTCCTGCTTTTGCTCAACCAAGGGTGCTCAGTGTACAAGATTAAAGCTATTTTTTCGTTAATAATCTAAAAATAAATAAACCAATAAAATAAAAACTATTTCTAATTTTAAGTAAACAAAAATTTTTATTTCATGAACAGACTATTAATTACTTGTATTGTATTTTTAATTGGAAGTATATCGCTTTCTGCACAAATTTCCAAAGGTTTAATTAGCTTTCATAGTGAGCAATATCCTACAGCTCTTGCAGAATTTGAGAAATTAAACAATCCTGAAGGGAAATTTTATGAAGCTTTGACTCATTTCAGAAATAGAGACGAAGAAAAAGCGATGAAAATGTGGCAAGAAAATGGAAATACACCATTTGGCATGATAGGTAGTGGTATTTTGGAGCTCAATCAAAATAAAAACACTGAGGCTGAAGCTTTATTTCAAGCAGCCTTGAAACAAGACAAAAAAAATGCACAACTTTATGCCGCTATTGCCAGAGGAATTACTTTTAGTGATGCTAAAAACAAATCAAAAGCAGTAGAATACGCGACCAAAGCCAGAGAAATGAGTGCAAGCATAGAGAATCTTTTGATGCTTGGTGATGCTGAGCTTATGAATCAAGAAGCTGGTAAAGCTCTTCGAGTTTATGGTGAAATCCTTGACAAAGACCCTAAGAATGATTTGGCACAAGCTAAAATAGGCAAGGCTTTTTTTAATGCAAGAGATTTCAAAAGATCTGATGAAGAGTTAGATAAAGCTTTAGCCATAAATCCAAATAGTGTCTATGCATTGATTTATAAAGCCCAAATTGCGTTTCGCCGACAAGACTACAAGAATGCGAGAGCATACCAAGAAAAAGTTATACAATTTGGAGACCAAGGCATAGAAGACAAAATAGGTATGGCAAATTTTTTATTTCTAGACAAGGATTACGCTGCGACTACGGATTATGTCTCTAAGCTAGTCCAAGAAAACAGTCAATATAACTACTTGAATCGATTAATCGGCTATTCGTATTATGAACAAAAAAACTATGGTGAGGCCGAGAATTATCTCAGTAAATTTATCGAATCTCAACCTAAGAAAAAACTTTTGCCTAAGGATTATATTTTTTTAGGCAAAGCTATCGCCAATAATTCACAAGATATGCAAAAGGCCGAGCAGTTAATCGACAAAGGATTTGAACTCGCCCCAGATGATGAAGACAATATTTCTGACGTAGCCGATGCTTATAAAGATATCAAAAGCTACAAAAAAGCTGCTGATTATTTAGAATTAAAATTTGAGAAATCTAAATCATCTAAAGATTTGTTTAATTTAGGTAATATTTATTTCATGAATAAAGACTATACCTCAGCAGAAGAGCGTTACACTAAACTCATCGAAACAGACCCAAATATGGCCCTAGCCTACTATCAAAGAGCTTTATCGAAGGTACGTATCGACCCTGACCAAACTTCTAATCCTGCTAATTTGGACTATGAAAAATTCATTGAGCTAAGTCAAGGAGACGAGCGTTTGAAAAAAATGCAGGTCAACTCCTATGTTTTTCTAGTCAAATATTACATCAAAAACAACGATAAAGCTAATGCCAAGACTTATTATGACCAAGTTGTGCTCCTAGACGGTGAAAATGCACAAGTCAAAGAATTAACTAAATATTTTTAATCAATTTTATGAAGCTATCCATTTTTATTTCATGTATTTTTTTCTTGATTTTTGTAGATGCATTCTCTCAAAAAGTCAATACTAGAGTTACTCAAATCACCGAAAGTTATAAAACACAAGCAAATGTAGACGCTGTTGATTTGAATTTTAGTATAAACAAGGAGTCTTCTAAAGGAGGTTTAAAAGAACAATCTATTGACAATTCTATAGCAAATTTCTTAAAGTTTCTAGAACAAAATAACATCAATAATAAAAAGATAACAACACAACTCATCGACCCAAATCTCTGTAATTTATATTATAAAAACATGGATATGGTCAATGTCACCAAAAATGAATATGACCTAATCAAAAAATATATCGAAAATAATTCTTTTTTTACTGAGTTAACGATACAATTCAAACATATAAATTATGAGCGGTCTGAAAAAATTTTCCTCGAAGCTCTCAAGAGCACTTATAACTCGGCTAAGGTAAAATTAGAAAAAAACTTAAAAGCTTTTTCTGAAAAACCCTATAATTTAGTTTCGATTAATCCTCAGGTTTTCTTCTCTGAAAACAAGATTTTTCTTGGAAATGAAAGACAATATCTATCAAATAATAGTGATTATGTTACTGAAAATAATGAATTTATCAAAGATGTTTCCTACGATATTATCTATTCTTTTAGCTTAGACCCTATCCATGATACCTTATTTAGTAATCCATACATCGGACTAATAGGTATAGGTAATATTGAAATACCTTTTGAAGAGTATAGCGTAAATTTTAGCTTTACCCCTAATAAACTCGACTATACAAATTTAGAAGCTTCTATGAAGAAAAACACAGCAGATTTAGAAGCAAAATTGATAAAAGAAGGAGCAATTGCTAAATCAATAAAAAAATCTAATGTAAATTCCTCTGAAACCGACAAATTTATAGAAAAATCTGATGTTGATGATCAGATGAAATATTACAAACTCGAAGCCAAGAATGCTCACATTGATCAAATTTTCAATCTTTTAGCTAATAATGAAGAAATATCAGATCTCGTTGTATCGCCTAAGCCGCTAAAAATAAATCCAGCCACTAAACTATCAAAACATAATGAAGCCTTAACGAAGCTTCAACCAAGCATTCAGAAAATTGCTCAAAAAATCAAAGAAACTATAAATTTGAAATCAGTTAAGTTCCATAGAGCTCAAGAATTAAACTTTTTTTCGAGTGATGAAGATAATAATATTTCTAGGATGGACAATACTGCTGCTGCAGTTGTCGATTCTGCAGCAGCGGGTCATTCGATGCCAAATGTCGTACATAATTACAACCAATCTAATGGTTATGCGAAGTTTATGTCTTATTACTCATCTGTGATGTATCAATATTCATTTGATTAATCCTAAATGTTAAAAAATAAAATACGATGAAAAATTTAATATTGATTATTATACTTAACATTTCTTTTACGCAGCTCAATGCTCAATACTATACCAATGGTGAGCTTCCGCGAATTCTCTCTACCGGATTTGCATACAAGAAAGCTTTTGAAGCCGATACTTTTGATGCGCGATTTATGATTAAATATCAATTGGATGCACTCAAAATGGCCAAAGAAATTGAAGATAACTTTGCAGAATTAGAAAAATTCTGTAAAAATTCTGGATTTCCAATAGCTAAATTTCAATATAACAAAGCAAATATGTTGAATCCTTCAGAGCCTATTATCATTGATGCAAAAAACCTATCTAATAAAGAAGTCAAAGAATTAAATGATTTCATCAAAAAAAACTTTAGCAGATATAGCGAATTGCGAATTGCTAGAAAAGCTATGAATACTAGCAAATACAAGCCCTATACCCTAGAAGCTATGCAAGAAATCAAAAAGCAAATTGATAATCTCGCTGTGAAAACTGCCAAACAAAATGGGGAAACCTTAGGTAAATTATTTAGAATTACCTATCAAGCTCCTATATCCAAAAACTACCTTATTCAAATCGCAAATTCTAATAGCCATGCCGGACATGACCATAGTAATGCATACCAAAATTACGAAGAACTCGATTTAGAATTAGAAGCCTCTCTCAATGCTGAATATATCTACAGATTAGAAGACGCTCAATCAGACCAAAAAATTTCCGCTATCGGTTTTCAAGTTATAGAAAACGCAAGTATTCCTATTGAGCAATATTCGGTTTATTTTATGCTTTCAGAAATTCCAAAAGACCCTGCTAACTCAGACAATAAAATCGATATATATAAAAAAGAATTAAATCAGTTGTTCAGCAAGTTTAAACAACTCAAAATTGATTCCTCGTATAGCTCCTTTGATCCTAAAGCTCCTAAAGGACCGACACCTGAAATCAAATATTATACTTACTATAAAGCTAAGGTTACGCATACTGAGTTAGCTAAATTTATCAATGAGCTCAAACTAAAGTCATATGTCAGAAATATCACTAGCGTTTCTGAAGAAAATCGATCTGAAGCTGAAATCCTTAAAACTGCAGAGCCTGAAATCGCTAAAAGAGTTAGCGGTTTCAAAAATGATATGATTTCTATGATAGAAACTGTCAATAATATTAAATTAAAAAGAGTAATTCGATATAGTGTTAGGCCAATTATAAATATGGGTAAATCAAAAGACATTGATGGCTATGTGGAAATGCATAATTTATCGTTTGCCGAAGCCTATGAATATGAGTTTGAAACCAATTAAGAAACGTTGAGATATAGACGCTTGAGATAAGAAGAAGGAAGAAATTTTGATTGTTTTTTATCTTCATAAATCGCCATAAGGGTCTCAAAGACTGAATCAATGCCGTAGTTTTCAATTTCTTTGGAGAGTTTCATAGCGCTAGGGCTATCTATTTTCATAATTTCTTGTGTTACTTGACTTAACTCATTAATATACAAATAACTACATCGAGCCAAAGTCATGCCCACAGCATCGTGACTATAGAAAATACTTTTCTTAATATCCGATAGAAATTCTTCGATGTTTTTTTGATAGAAATTTCTCATATAGCCAATTTCCCAAGTGTCTTCCTTTAGAAAGCCTTTTTGGCCATTAAAAGTAGTCAGAAAACTCTTAGGGCTTTTGATCTGATATTCGTAGAGTAGCTCTGCGATAGAGGTTTTTACGGAATTGAGTAAAATGATTTTTTCTTTTAGTTTACAGTATATCGGAAAATTCTCATTATCATCTTCAAAGAACATATCTATGATGATATCGAAATCTTCAAAATCTTCTTCTATATCGCCGTCCGAAAGGCTGAGTTCGTATTGAGTCTTTGGAAAAATTTCTTGAAAATAGGCAAAAATTGAATCATTTGCGACGATAAGGACTTGAGTCATGAAATAAGAATTTTAGAAGCAAAGATAATTTTTTTTGGGGAATTTTTATTTAATAATTTTTTACATAAAAATATGTGATGCGTTTCAAGCTTTTCTATTTGTATTTTTAATAAAAACCTAAGGTATAAATAAAAGACAATTCGATATTATCGAGCACTAAGCCCTCTATGTGCTGCCCAAACCGTAAAAGCAAAAATCCTATAGATAGTCTCTGACAAAGAAGTTTGACCCTTGTCATACGCTGATAAATAAGTCATACATGTCTGAGGCGATAGGAAACCCTGCTTCTGAATCGTATCTTCGCGCAACGTATCAAAAACCATTTGTCTCATTCCATGACGATACAATCTATCAAACGGCAACCCAAAACCCATTTTAGGTCTGTCCATTAATTTTTTAGGAATAATATCGTGTGTCATGTCTTTGAGAATACGCTTCTTAATCCCGTCTTTATATTTATATTCATCGGGTAGTCGAGCCGCAAATTCAATGAGATTTGTATCGAGCATCGGCTCGCGACCTTCGAGCCCATGCCACATCGTCGCTCTATCGAGCTTCACCATGATATCATCTGGCAAATACACCGAATAATCCATGAGGAGCATTTGACTCAGCGGTGATATAGCATCGGATTCTGAGTCATGATAGCCATGGCTATAGCCTATATTTTGACTTGGGAGAAGCGCTTTGATTTGGGAAATCGTCGTATTTCCATTCATTTGACGCATGAGATTTGGAATTTCTGTATTCTGCAGTATTCGCCGAGCTTTTTCTATTTTGTGGGAATTTAGCAACAAAAGTGGCGAAATCGCCACACCAATACCTTTGTTGATAAATTTAGGTAGATATTTAGTCTTATTGTAAATGCGAAGTAGGTAATCATATTTGGTATAGCCTGCAAACAGCTCATCTGCACCGTCTGCACCGAGCGCGACTTTGACCTTCTTTGCTGCGAAATTCGACAGAAGAAGGGTTGGAAGCGCTGATATATCGGCAAAAGGTTCGTCATAGGCACTTGCATAAGCCGACATTTGGTCGCAAGCTGCTTGCCAAGTGAAGTATTGTTCGTGGTGATTAGTGCCAAGAAAGCTCGAAATCTGCCTTGCAAAAGGTGCTTCGTCATATGCATCTTCTTCGAAACCAATACTGAACGTGTTCAAATCGTTGTTTTTTCTAGCGAGCACAGCGGTGAGCAAAGAAGAATCATAGCCACCACTGAGGAAGACGCCTACAGGCACGTCGCTGACCATGCGATAATCGAAGGCTTCAATCATTCGGTTGCGTAATTCAATTTTCGCTTCTTCATAGGTCAGACTTAGCTTAGGCATGCGATGAAAGGTGGCGACGTCTCTATAGTAGGTTACTGATTTTTTTTGCGTAGAAATATCAAAAGAGACTATCGTAGCAGGCAGAACTTTTTGGATGTTTTGATAAATGGAATATGGAGCGGGAATATAACCGAGTTCGAGATAGGTATATAGCGCCGAAGTGTCTAGCCCATTTCCAAAGGGCATCAAAGCATCTAATGTCGAGCTAAAGGCGATGCAATCGTTGGATTCAAAGAGATAGAGCGGTTTGGTGCCTACGGTATCGCGCACTAAAAGTACTTTTCCCTTGCGGAAATCATATATCACTAGACTAAACATCCCTTCTAATCGACGAAAAATATTTTTACCCCAGATTTCATAGCCGCGGAGCAGCACTTCTGTATCGGATTGTGTTTTGAAGCCAAAACCTAATTCGATGAGTTCTTTTTTTAAGGTTTGGAAATTATAAATTTCTCCATTAAAGACAATATGCAACTCCTCGTCTTCCGAACTCATTGGCTGTGAAGCTGCTTGAGATAAATCCAAAATAGACAGACGTGTATGTGTCATCCCAAAACACGCATTTGGTTTTATCCATAACTTAATGCCTTCACCGTCAGGACCTCGATGAGCGATTTTGCGTTTCATTTCCGCTAAATCATCAATGCCTAATTTCTTAGAATAATCTACGAACCCTGCAATACCACACATACTATGGTTTCGTAATTTTTAAAGGTAAGGTTTTGATGCTATCTTCGAAGATAAATGAAATGAAATAAAGCCCAGGCTCTAGATTTGATACTGAAATTGACTCTTTTAACCTTGTTTCTCCTTGAAGCTGTAGTCTCGAAAGCATATCATAAACTCGATATTGAATTTTTTGTAGGGATAAATCAATCGAAGAGTTAGATAAATCAACGGTTATTTCATCCGTTGCAGGATTTGGATATAGAGATATCTCTTTAAATTCATTGGGGTCATTAATACTATAGACTAAATTATCTAAGTTAATAAAACTATAGAGCTGAATTCCGCCTGATGCCGAACCAAAAATCACCTCTAAGTTTCCATCATCATTGATATCGCCACTAGTAATTTGATTTGCAAAACCAAAATTATCTTGGATTAAATCTCTGTCTTCGATCACCAAAGCATTATTGACTTTTTTAGCTTTCCTAAATCTACCTTTGTAGCATACAAAGAGTGAAGGTTGTCCACCTATTGTATCTCTGCCATAGGTTAAATGATAAAAGTAGGCATCAGTGATTCCATCGGTATATAAGGTGTTTGAAGATTTAGAAAATACGGCTTTTTGCTTGGTTCCAATGTTTTTGAACCAAATAATATCAAACAAACCTCCTTCGATTAGGTCTTCGAGTCCATCTCCATCCCAATCATAAAAAAAAGGTTGGTTAACTGTATTACGAAAGAAAAAATTATCTACCGTAAAGGAATCATCAGAAAAAGTTTTGGTTTGCGTGTTGATGACTTTGACCAGATTTGTTTTAACTTGATTTCGAATTGAGCCGAGTCTGTAATAGCTTATATATAAATCTTTAGTCCCATCCCCATTATAATCAAAAGAAGAGAGTGTAATATCATAAAAATTCTGCGCTTTTAACCCGAACAAATCTGTATTAGTTAGCTTGAAACTTGGATTTTTTTTGGTGCCTATATTTTGATAATAAAAGATTTGTGCTCTTTCTAACGAGTCCATTAGGAATTTATTGGCTATTAGCAAATCTAAATCTCCATCTAAATCTAAGTCATAAAGCAAGGGTCTTGCTTCTGTCCCGACATCGATCATTTCTCTAGAAGGCAAGAAACTGCCTTGATATTCAAATGAATCTAGCGCTGTGCGATTTGGTATTTTATGTTTACCTACATTTTTATACCAAAAGATATTGTCTCTGTCGTGGTTATAGATTTTGTCTTTTATATCTGCCATATTATCTCTTTCCATCATTGGCGTAATGATGAGGTCTTTTCGACCATCTGCATCGATATCGGCATGAGTACCATGATGCGCAAATAGCTGAATGGGCTTAGGGCCAAAAGGAAATAGCGTGTCTAAGTGTCTAAAATGAGCTGAGTCAGGTGTACCAGAATTTAAACCCAAAGGTGCATTAAGGCTATTTTCCATAGAAGCTACAGCATCTAATTTGTTGTCATTATTGATATCCATTAACCAAATATACGGACTTACTTCATGTCTCTGCCGCAAAGGAGGATTATTTGATTTTCCGGAAACTACCTCAGGATGGAAATTTTCGATAAAGACCATAGGATTGAAGCTAATCGCATGCTGACCATAGGATTTATTAAACCGAACCAAATCTAAACTATCTTTGGATAATCCTCTCTCTGCTGCAAAATTCTTGTACAAGACAGTCCACCCTAAATAATCATTGCTAATCATGTCCATGTCTCCATCACTATCAATATCGACAAAAGCCGGTAAATTAAATAAAGGATATGAAAAAATAAACGGATTGTCTCGCAACATATTCTCTGTCATGAGTTTGTCATATACCTTGGTATAGGAATATGTCGAATCGTCTATTTTGCTACCTTTAAACACATTGATAAAGCTGCTTAACTCAATAATATCTAAGACACCATCAAAATTATAATCTACAAAAAATGGTGGATACTGAAACGTCGATTTGCTCATCTGAAAATTATATCTCGGCTTGAAGCTATAATTCCCCGGTTTTGAGTCGTCTTGCTGAAAGAAATAAGCAATCCGACTCTTCATATCTGAGACAATGATATCGTTAATCTTATCGTTATTGAAATCTACCACGCTGATAAACGATGTATTTAATCCTCCTAGGAGTGGAAATTCCATTTTCTTATCCCTATCATCCATAAATGGTATCGAAAAAACACGATACATCTGAGCCTTGCTACAAGTACAGAGTCCTAAAAAAAACAAAAAAAGAATTTGTTTTCGCATTGTATCGATTTATACTACAAATATAATCTATTTAAAACGAAAACTAGGAAAATTATTTTCTAAAAAATTACTCTAAAAAAGTTACTTTTCCAGAATCCATATCATAGACACCTCCGATGACTCTGAGCTGTCCTGAATCGATGAGTTCTTTTAGAATAGGACTTTTGGCTGAGATTTCAGACATGGCATGACGCACATTGCTTTCACAAACCTGATGGACAAACTCCTCATTTTTAGAAGTTTTCTCTCCGTTATAAGTGACTTTGGCGATTGCTGGCTTAATTTTAGAAAGCATGGCAGTAATATTGCCGAGTTTGACATCATCGATAGCCGACTTTACGGCACCACAATGTTCATGACCTAAAATCATGATAACCTTAGCACCTGCTACTTTGCAGCCGAATTCCATACTGCCTAACAAATCTTCATTCACAAAATTTCCCGCTACTCTACCTACAAACATATCACCAATTCCTCTATCGAATACATCTTCTACAGGTACACGGCTATCTAAACAAGAGAGTATGACGGCTTTTGGAAATTGACCTAAAGCACTTTTTCGGACTTGCTCGGAATGATCTCTCGCGGTCAGGGTATTGGAAACAAAGCGCTGATTGCCCTCTTTTAGGGATTGAATGATTTCATCTGGTGTCATTGCATCGCGTTGTTCTTTGGTCAATACACTCTGAACTAGCGGTTTGGATTCTGAGTTAGAAGGGCTCGTAGCTGAATCAGATGATTTCTGCTCGCATGAGCTAAGAACCAAAAGACTAATTAAAAAAATAAGAATAAGTTTTTTCATGTGTTTGAATTTTATGTTAATTAATTATTTGTTATTTCTTGTTCGTTTGACTAGCTTAAAAATTTAGAAATTAATAAAACTAATTAAATTGAGTTGATTTCGATTTGTCGTGTTGGTTAGTTGATTCAAAAGCCCTAGTTCAAACCTAATAAATGGTGATACGCGATATCCAAGTCCAAAATAAAGCCTATTCCTATCAAAAAAAGTCGATGCTGTAGGGATGAAAATTTCATTATATGCTGATAAATAAAGCGTATTGTCTTGCATCATCGGTTTATTTAAGGCTAAATTTAAGGCTAAAAAATACCTGAAACGCATTCGATAATCCGAGCTAATAAAGCGCTGTTCAAATCGATATCGGTGCTGAATACTCAGGCGTCCGAAGGTCTGTCTCGTAATGAACTGTTGATAAATTCTGTGTTCTGATACATTATCCTTGTCTGTCTCACTGATATATGGTTGACTCAAAATATAGGCATAGCCTAAATGGATATTATTATTATTTTCTGTAAGATTATAGCCTATCCCTGTTCGCAGGAGGAGTTGGTCTAAATCGCCTACGATATCATAGTTGCGATATTGAACTTCTCCGTGCCAATTCCATTTTGAATTGATTTGTTTGTTTGCGAAAATAATAGCCCAATTGCCGAAGTCTGAACTTTGGGCGTTTGCCACTAAAAAATGGAAAACAAAAAATAAAACAAAAATACTTTTCTTAGTCATATTATGCTGCAATTTTAGTAAAATAAAACTTCTTATCCTAAAATCGCAACCTTTTTTAAATCTATTTAATGTTTTTTTTTTTGCGTTTTACTTTGAATGCAGCATCAAATCAACGCTTTCTTTTAGGAAATGAGATTTAAAGGTCTATTTCTAAGAAAAAATTATATTTTTGTAGCCTAATACAAAAAATTTCTATTATAAAATGTCTAAAACTAGATATGTAACTTGGGCTACCACCAAGAAAGAAGAAAAAGTCTTCATTACCCTAGAGCTCTTCATCGATACAATGAAGATCGAAGTAGTGACTTATGATGCTAAACTTATTGATAAAACTATGGAAGACAAGTTTATCAAATCTTGGACAGTCTATGAAGCTATTGATTTGCCTAAGCCAAATGAAACTTTATTCACCTCTTTTACCGATCCTTCGATTCTTCCCGAGCATATCAAAGTAGATGATAATGCGGGTGCTATTCGTATTCTTCAAAATGAATGGTCTTTTCTCATCATCAATAGTAAAATTCTAGAAGAATATATCACAAGACTCAATGAACTCAAAGCCAAAGTCAAAGAACTCAACGAGTATAACAATGATGTCTTTCTGGAAGCCAAGGAATTCTGGGATAATATACTCGAAATGAGTAAATCCAAAGAAATCAGCAAAGAAAAAGTCAATGAAATTAAAAACGAAATCGATGAAGTTTTCAGTAAATTAAAGGATTTGAAAGAAAACCTCCAAAAAGAAAAAGAAGCCCTGACAGAATCCTATAAACTCAAAGTAGATAGTGCATTAAAAGACATTAACGCCAAACTCCAAAAAGACAATGTCCTTTTCAAATCGCTAATCGATGAACTAAAACTGCTCAGTAATGACCTAAAAAACCAAAACCTAATCCGAGAAGTCAAACAACAACTCAACTCAGAAATAGATGAAGCCTTCCAAGCCGTCAAAAACAAACGCGAAGAAGTCCTCGGACAACCACAAGATAGAAGTTCAAAAAATCAAGATTTCATCGAAAAACTTAGAAAATCCCTTGAATATGATTTAAAAGATTTGGCTTTTAATGAAAAAAGAGTCGATGACGCTAGAGTGTCTCAGCTCGAACTCCAGCTCAGAGAAGCCAAAATAAAAGTAATCAAAGATAAAATCGAAAGCAAACAAAAGAAATTGGAAGAGCTCGAGAATAAATTGAAATAAAATTATGTTTTTTCTAACTGAATTCAAACAAGCTATTGCCACTACCTTATCGCAGAAAACCCAAATTGAATTTCAGGCTTTGGATATTTCATTAAACACTTCTGATAAATTTCAAACGTTTGATTTGACTTGGACCGCATTTGCTTTGCTCAAGCATAAAATAACGCTTGAAACCCTCAATGAAACAGTAA
This sequence comes from Chitinophagales bacterium, assembly GCA_025455685.1. Lineage (GTDB taxonomy): Bacteria > Bacteroidota > Bacteroidia > Chitinophagales > JADJOU01 > JALOMB01. Next base: position 21,499 of record JALOMB010000021.1, read on the forward strand.
AAGAGGCCTTAGGTGATTCTATCGACTCCGTAGAAGCTATCAAAGGATTTCTCAACATCAAACTCTCCGCAAAAGGCATGAGTAGAGCCCTAGATGATTTGGAAACGATTAGTCTAACCGAAAAATCGATTAGCTTTAGTCAAAACCGAAAAATCCTTCTTGAGTATTGTGGGCCAAATACCAATAAACCGCTTCATATCGGGCATTTAAGAAATATTTTTTTGGCAAGAAGCCTGAGTCACTGTCTGAGATTTAGTGGTAACGAGGTACATGAAGTCACTATTTTCAACGATAGAGGCATAGCTATCTGCAAATCAATGGTCGCTTATCATTTATTTGGCAACGGACAAACGCCTGAATCCCTTGATATTAAGCCTGATAAATATGTCGGTGATTTATATGTGAAAATTTCTCAAACCCTCAAAGAACAGACTCAAGTCCTGATCCAACAAGGAGTTTCTCCCAAAGAAGCAGAAGACCAAACGCCTATTATGAAGCTAGCTCGAGAATTCTTGCTCAAATGGGAAGATGGCGACAAAGTGATAAAAGCCCTTTGGGAGCAAATGAATCATTGGTTTTATAGTGGATTTGACAAAACTCTGGAGACTTTGGAAATTGACTTCGAACGTAAATACTATGAATCTCAGATCTATCTCCAAGGCAAAGATATCGCTCAAGAAGGTTTAAACAAAGGCGTATTTGACCAAAATGAAGATGGCTCTATATCGATAGACCTTACAGAAGAAGGCCTTGATATCAAGACAATTCTCCGAAAAGACGGCACTTCGCTCTATATCACCCAGGATATGGCTTTGGCTCAAAATCGATTTGAAGACTTCGCGATGGATACTCTGATTTATGTCGTAGGTGAGGAGCAAGAATATCATTTCAAAGTGCTCAAACATATCCTTCTAAAGCTCGACTATCCCTTTGCACCGAATATCTATCACCTGTCTTATGGCTTAGTCGTCGGAAGTGATGGCTCGAAGTTTAAATCGCGCGAAGGCACAGCGGTAGACGCGGATGATATCATCGATAGCGTCGTAGAGCAGGCCTATCTTCAAGCGAAATCCACTGAAAAAAACGCATCGCTCTCAGAAAATGAATTACGAACTATAGCCAATCAGGTGGCTTTGGCCTCGATTAAATTTATGATGCTCAAGGTCTATGCTAAAAAGAAAATAGTATTCGATCCTAAAGAAACCGTTGATATTCATGGTGATACAGGTGGCTTTATATTGTATAGTTTGGTTAGGGCTAAATCTATTTTAGCGAAAAATGAACTTGCTGTCATTACAGATTTTGCGGTGTCTGAGCTTTATGAATTGTCTGAAGTTAGGGCTTTGGTGCTTCATATGACGAGTTTCGAGGAGATCCTCTTCAAAACGATTTCAGAGCATAATCCTTCTGAAATGGCTCTTTATTCGCTTAATTTAGCTAAACTTTTCAATAAATTTTATCAAGTGTACCCTATTAGAGATAATTCTTCTGAAATTGGTCGAAACTTTGGGCTTTATCTTGTTTCTCGCTATGTATTGATGATGGAGAAGTGTTTGTATTGTCTCGATATCAAGCCTGCTGAAAGAATGTAGCTATTTAACGCTTTTATTTTTGCTTAAACAATTAATTGGATTTTATTCTTTTTCTTTCTGAATGGTAAAGAAGCGACAATTCAAACCCTTGATCTAAATAATTTAAAACAAATCTTATGACAACAAAATTCAATATTGTAGTTTATTTTGAAATTCCAGTGACTGACCTTGATAGAGCAATCGCGTTTTATAAGGCTGTTTTCTTCTTTGACATTGAAAAAGAATACATAGACGATAATGAAATGGCATTTTTTCCCTTGTCAAATGAAATTTCAGGCGCCTTGGCAAAAGGAGAAATCTATAAACCGACAAAAGATGGGGTTATTATTTACTTCAAGATAGAACATATTGAAGAAACGCTGAAATTAGCTACCTCAAACGGTGGACAAGTTTTATATCCCATTACAGACAACGGAATTGGACTTGTTGCCGAATTTGAAGACTCCGAAGGAAATAGAATTGCTTTGTATCAATCTAAATCAGGATGATATAATACAACTAAAAGATTTTTTCAAAAGATTTTTTATTTTATATCTTTGTATATGATTTCTAGACTCTAGGCATCTTCTCATTGGAGCTCGGCAAGCCTTGGGCGATGTCTGTCCGTTTTAAAATTACAAAAAATGAATCAAAATAGACAACTTGTTAATTTATTTG
>JALOMB010000094.1 GCA_025455685.1 Chitinophagales bacterium
CTCGGCTGTGCAGACCCTCGATAAGTACCGTCCCATTGGCCATTTCGGTCAAATGTCTCATAGAGTTGCTCGCCTTGACGATTGACTATTCGCCAATAAATCAACGCAAAACTTTCGGGTAAATCTATGAAATAGGTTTCGTTTACGTCATCGCCATTTGGCGTGAAGGCCGTGAATAGCTCGAGGGAGTCGGTTTGTATCGATTTGATTTTCAGAGAATCCCTAAATTTACATCCGCTAGAATCTATGAGATTATAAAAAATCGTCGTGTCTTCGAAAATCTTAATCCTATGCGAAAGACTGCTGTCGGTCTGTGTCCAGAAGATTTTAGCGTCTGTCTTAGCTTGGATTTGTATTTCATTTCCTGCTAGGATAGGCGTATCGGGCTGAAAACTAAAACTAATCGATGGTTTCTTATGCTTGATATATCGGTAAAAAGCAGGTATATCAGAGCCAGGATAATCTTCATAGTATGTCGTATCACAAAAAGCTTCATAAAATGTGTCTTGCGGCGGAGCGGAGAATTTGGCTATAAAATTATTATTACAGTTGTTATTATTATAAATGTAATTTAAATCGATAATATAACCTGCATACAATAGAGTATTATAAACAAATTTTCTTGTGTTTTGAAAATATATATTTTCATGTTTATCTCTATTTATCTCTAAGTTGAAAATAAAATTGTTCTTAAAACTATCTTTTAAGGTAAATTGATTTGATTTAAAATTAAACAAATATATATAATGCTCATCAAAATTTGAATTTCTAAACAATCTTCCAATAAAATTTACTCTATCATCTTTTGAGATGATTTTCTTGCTATCCCAACTATCATAAACTAAAATTTCTAAATTCCCATATTTATCAATATTTAAAGGTAGATTTTCTCGGTAAAAGTTATTAGAAGAATCAAAAGCGATATAAAACAGCTCTTTTAGGTCATTATTGGATAATTTATTACAAACTAATGTATCTTTTGCTCTCAAATTCGTTTTTTTAAATTTATACTTACCATAAAATACATTGTCCTCGTTGTCCAAAATTGTATTAAATTTAATAAAAGAAATACTAGTTCCTATATAATTGTTCATACTATCTAGGAATTCTATTTTGGATTTAGGAGATAACTTAACTAATACTTGATTGATTTGATTTGTTCTTAGGGTTTTTGATATATTGAAAGTTTTGGAATATATAATTCTTTGGTATTCAATTAAAACAGATGTATCCTTCATAAATAGAAAATTCATGTAGTTGTGATGATAATCATTGTTAGAATTAGAATTATAAAAAAAACTTTTAAAATATCGCCCACGATTAGAGATTTCATTTAAGTTTGGACTAGGAAAGCAGTTTCTTTGATTCGTTACCTTTGGAATCGTATCGATAGCCTTATCCCAATACAAAAAAATATCATTATAAATAATCGTACTTGTCACATTACCATCTCTATCCAAATACTGCTGATAATTCGTCCCTGTGGGATGATATCGCTTATCGACTTGTGACACACCGATATCGAAGCTATCTTCATAAAACCCAAAGACCCGCAAATTATGCAAATTATCAAACCCTATCCCTAGCAAACCATTGTCCATCATGCCATTGGGCTGACGACAAGGGCTAAATTTCTTCCATTTGATTTGGAGCTGACTATCGACACAGAAAATAAAGGAATACATCGAATCACTTCTTCTGAAATAAGGATAATTTGGATTGCTCAAGTCAATATCTGAGGCGTTGACTCTTCCGATGAAGTATTGGTTTTGATCCATATCTACCGTCCGCGAGATATAAGGAATAACGACAGAATCGAGGTAAAAAGTCCGCTGACTTTTGATTTGCCCTTCGGGGTTTAGGTTAGTTAGGATGAGATTGGGATAAAATGCTGGATTTTCGAATGCTTTTCTTGGGTGTGTTATACTACAATAGCTGCAAGCCTTGACACTATCATAATTATAGAACAAAGTCGAATCAAAATGATAAATATAAGAATTCCCATGGCAATCAATGTGAAATTTTCTATGATTTAAAAAAAGAAAGTCATGTTGATCATTTAAATTGTATGCAAATACATTCGATGATTTACAAGAAAAATTAGTAGTAAATCTAGGATCTACAAATTCTGAGCTAAAGGCATTTGTCGATCTATTGAATATATCTTTATGCCATTGAAGCGACTGAGCTAGGATCTCTATACTCATGAAAAAATAGAGCAGTAAAAGTAAATGACGCTTCATAAGCTATAAAAATAGAGCGTAGTATCGCTACCACGCTCTACAAAAATACAGTTTTTTAGTTATTTGTCGATATTTATTTTGAAAGATTCAGTTTTTCCGTTGATTTTCGTAGCATTGATGATGTAATTTCCCTTTGTAAAATCATTTAGATTTAGAGAAGGCGAATTCATATCCCATGATTTGACTAATCTGCCTTGCATATTATAGATATTGACTAATTTGACAAGGTGTTGATTGTCAAAGGCGAGTTCTTTGTATAGGATAAATGGATTGATATCTTTATTATCCTTATTATATTTAGTTTCTACAGACTTATAGTCACCTCCACAATTTTCTTCACAACTACCTATGAAAATTGGAGTTCCACTCTGTATTAAAGTCTGAAGACATGGTTCAAAATGATTGAACCCTCCAGTAAAATGATCAGTAAGCGATGAGGAGCTACAATTCTGATTAGGATTATCAAGTTCATATTTTGCATTAATACGAGCATTGTTATCATAATGAACATATTTAATTCCAGTAAATGGATCAACTGCTACTGCACCAGGATTACCACTAATATGATCGGATAATGTATAAGATACTTTACAACACATTCCATCAATTGTAGTGGTCGTAGGATCTTGATCACATAAAGCATCCCACGAGAAATATGCATTGAAATATCCTGCTTCAGTACCTCTTGTAGAGCCTGCCCCGAGACAAGCATTATATTGAGGACTTCCTTTTGAGATTTGATACATAACCCGTGCTTTACATGATGCGTCGTAATTTATTTTAATTGTATCTTTCCCTGTTCTAGTCATTAGATCAGTTACTATAAAGTTTTTTAAAATCATGAAAAAAGTATGATCTTTGGATGCAAAAGGTAAAGAATAAGATATATTACTAATATGGTAATTGGTTCCGTCATCACATTCATCATAAAAGTAAGCAACTGCTGTAGTTGCAAAAATTCCAGTACTGGGATCATAGTATTGAAAGGGTACAGTTCCAGTCATTGGTCTTGTACTAGTACATGGGGAACACTGTGCCCACAGCGTATTTAGGCTGCTGGACATTAGGAGAAAGGCGACCATTAGTCGCAAAGACGAGGTAATTGCTAAATTTTTCATAAGATAAAAATTTAAAAGTTAAAAATAAATAAGACAAAAATAGGTCTTAAATTTGACTTTATTGCATTTTTGAAGAGATGATTTTTCACTTTTGTGAGATAATTTTTCTCTATTGTGAAAAATTCATTACATTTGCGCTAAAATTTAATCTCATGAATACACTAAATGAAAAAGTAATCAAAAAAATCAAACAAGTCAGAGAAGAAAAGAAATTCTCTCAAGAGCAGGTAGCACAAGTGCTCAAGATGGACAGAACCACCTATAACAAATTAGAACTTGGTAAAACAGAGCTTACATTAAATACTTTAGAGGCTATCGTAAAAGTACTCGAAATCAATATTGATGAAGTTTTGGAGATAAGTGCTGGAAAAGTTTATAATTTCCATACCGAAAAACTAATCATGTCCGTACAAGGCGAAAACGCCTCGCTGCATTTATACACCGATAAAGAAACGATGAAGATAATGAATGAAGAAAAGAAGAAATAAAATTTGTATCAATCAAAAAAACTTATAAAATTCTCCTAAACTTAGGATTTTCGAACTCTTCTAAGGATAAACGATAAATTTTTTTTGGAATCTGTATGGTATTTTTGACTTTGGCTCTCAAGATGTTATAGATTTCTTCATTTTCTAAAGCGTCCTGAGGTACGAAGAGCACTAGGATTTCCCCAAAATCAGCATCAGAAGACTTCCCGAGCCGAATAGGAAAATCAAAAAATAGTTTAAATTCTTCTTCTAGTCGCTCCGGATGGAGTTTGATGCCGTCGCTATTGACCACCAAATCAGCCCTGCCTATATATTCAAAATGAGATTCATCAATTTTTCTAAGGATATCATTGACCCTAAGACCATTAGGGAAAATTTGAGGATGATAAATTTCGGAATAGGTCTCATAAGTCTGGATTTGATAGGCATCAAGCAATCGAAACCCTTGAGTATGATGCGCTATTTCGTTTAAAGCGATATGGCTATAAGTCTCTGTCATACCATAGGTTTCATAGAATTTTGTATGACTAGATATTTTATTGATTTCTATGCGAAGCTCAGGAGATATAGCGCTGCCGCCGATTAGGACGGCACGAAAAATCGAAAAATCGAATTTTATTTGGAGCAACCGACTTACTTGAAGTGGAGTAAGTGAGACATAGGCGTATTTGTTAATTGGTAAACTAAGAAGTGAATGCCCCTGTAGGTCGGTAGGTGCGAAAAGAAACTTGGCTTTGGCTTGATAGGCTCGTATCAGCGTCATTTTGGTGGAAATACTCCGAAATGGCAAGACAGCTAGTAAAGTATCTTCTGATTTGACTTGAAAAAATGCATTAGAAATTGTAGCAGACACCAAGGCATTATGAATAGATAGCTTAATTTCTTTGGGTAGGCCTGTAGAGCCAGAAGTCTGGGTTTTGAAATGAGTTTGACAAAATATTTCGTTAATAAAATCTTTTAATTCTAGGAAGGGAGAGGCATCAAGGTTATTATTGATTTGAGTGTCTAAATCATCCTGAATTTGTGCAAAAGTACATGAAAAATCAAATAAAACAGTGTTAAGTCGCGGCATTTAAGGTTTTGGTAACTTCAAAATGAATGAAATTAATATCAATTTTGATGGTCGTACCGGTATCGACTTCGATATGAAGGATTTGCTCGTCTTTTTTGACTAGTTTTCCGTAAATTCCGCTAGAGGTCATTACTTTAGCGCCGTTTGGTAGGTTAGCAATAAATTCTTTGTTTTCTTTTTCTTTTTTCTTTTGTTTGGGGCCTACGATGACAAACTGAATAATGAGAAAAACAATCATCATCACGAAGATCAAAGTAAAATCAAAAGGGGCAGCATTTAATAAAATCATAGAAAGGTTATTTTTTCTTGTTTACGGTAATTTTGAAACTTAGGTCATGAGATTCTTCTTTGGTATTCGCAAACATTTGAATGGTTTTCCGGTAAGGGCCTTCTTTGCCTACTGCGTCATAATAGGCAATGATAGAATCTGTCGCATTAGGGGGAATAGGTTGGTTGTTGTAGCTCGGGACAGTGCAGCCACAGGTAGATTTGACGTTTTTAATGACTAAAGGTGATTGTCCGACATTGGTAAACTGATAGACGATTTTGACTTTTCCGGTATCGAAGACTTCTCCTAAATCAAAAAAAGTGTCTTTGAACTGAACGAGGGTTTTGGTTTGATAGAGTACTGTATCGATTTTAGGAGCATCGCTAGATGATGAATTTGCGTTTTGACAGCTTTGAAATCCGAGTAATATGATAGAAAAAATAAAAAAGTATTTCATAAATAGTATTTTTCAGATTGCAAAAATAATGTTTTTTATTTGAAAATTATAAATTTGTAACGATTTAGAAAGTTTTGTATTTTTTTTAAATTAAGAAGAATTATTTTTGTGAACAAACCCGAAAAAAGAATCTATATGAAAGCATTTGAATGGTATAATCCGACCAGAATAGTATTAGGCACCAATAGCATTGCTCAGCTCAGTAAATTCCTACCAAAAGATTCCAAAGTTTTGATGCTTTATGGAGGTGGTAGTATCAAATCTAATGGGGTCTATGAATCGGTGATGCAAGCATTAGAAGGCTATAGTGTAGATGAGTTCGGCGGAATAGAAGCTAACCCAACTTATGAGACCTTGATGAAAGCCTTGGAAGTAATCAAATCAAAAAATATCGATTTTCTCCTCGCTGTGGGTGGAGGGTCGGTAATCGACGGTACGAAATTTTTGAGTAGTGCGGCGTTATATACAGGGGATAATCCATGGGATATTTTAAAGAAAGGAATTAGAACGGAAGTAGGTATGCCATTTGGTACGGTGCTTACGCTTCCTGCTACGGGATCAGAGATGAATTCAGGAGCGGTGATCACTAATAAATCCACAAGCGAAAAACTTGGTATGGGTGGGCCTGGGCTATTTCCTCAGTTTTCTTTATTAAATCCTGAAGTAATCAAAAGTTTACCTAAGCGTCAGCTTCAAAATGGTATTGTCGATGCGATGACCCATGTCCTAGAGCAATATTGCACTTATCCTGTTGGTGCGGATTTGCAAGATAGAATTGCTGAAAGCATCTTGAAAAGCTTGATTTATCAAGCACCTAAAATACTCCATGAACCATATGACGAAACCGTAGCGTCGAACTTTATGTATTGCTGTACGATGGCGCTCAATGGTCAGATTCAGAAGGGCGTACCGACTGATTGGGCGACTCATATGATAGGACATGAACTCACTAGTAAATTTGATATAGACCACGCAAGAACGCTAGCGATTGTGATGCCACAACTCTATCGCTTTAAGTTTGAAGCTAAAAAAGAAAAACTCGCCCAATTAGCCGAACGTGTCTTCGATATCACAGAAGGAAGCACCGAAGTAAAAGCCACCAAAGCCATCGAAGCCTTAGAAAAATTCTATGATAAAATTGAAATGCCGCATCGTTTAAGCGATTATACTAAGGGATATGAAGACATAGACCAGCAGGTCAAATCTATTTTTGAAGCGAGAAATTGGAGAGGAATCGGAGAGCGAAAAGACATCAATCCAGATGATGTAGCCAAAATTCTGCGTATGACTTATTAGATTAATTAGAAATAAAAAAATATTGATTACTTTTGCTCTTTAATACTTTTCTTAATCCTCCTATTTTATGAAACATTTTTTTTCCATTATTCCTTTAATCGCTTTAATGATGACGCAAAACCTAAACGCACAAAAGACTGTGCCCAATGACCCCTTGAACGCTAAAATATATACTTTGGACAATGGTCTAAAACTCTATATAAGTGTCAATAAAAAAGAACCTAAAATTCAGACTTTGATAGCGGTAAAAGCTGGCTCTAAATTTGACCCTGCTGACAATACGGGCTTAGCCCACTATTTAGAGCATTTAATGTTTAAAGGAACTGATAAAATCGGAACATTAGACTGGGAAAAAGAGAAGGTATACCTGGATAGCAT
>JALOMB010000095.1 GCA_025455685.1 Chitinophagales bacterium
GGTTTCTATTCCATTTCTAAAATCGTTTTTGCCGGCCAAAGGAAAGGATTTGAGTGTTTTGGTGAAATTCAATCTAATCAATCAAAAGATTTGCGCTTTTCCACTTACTGTAGTGACTCAAGATAAATTAATCCGTTTATTTTAATTGCTTATGAAAATTATAGAAGATTTACAAAAAGAAATTGCTCGCTTATTTTGCATTGGTAGTATGGCTGCCAAAGGTGATTTTAATCTTAAGTTTTATATAGATTCTTTTGAGTTATTAGGGCAAAAAGAAACTTTTTTCTTAGAAATAGCTAAAGCGATAAAAGGAATATATCATGCGGATAATAATTCAAGATTTGCGGCTTTAATGCACCTAGGGGGAATTATGCAGACTATTTATATCTCGAATATAAATTCTGAAGATCCGAAGACCTTCATGAAGCAGACTCCTTTTTTAGAGATAGACGAAGTGCATACGGGAGCTCATTTCAGTGAATTTAAATTTTTTCAAAGTTTTATCCCTTTACCTACCTCTTGGATTTTTTATTGTTCTTTAAGTAGATACAAAAATGATTTTAGAATATTTTTCTTAAAGCATGATTTTTATTTAAATAGAAAATGGTATATGAAATTTTTCAGATATACCCCTAGCTTCGGGCCTAATGCTATAGCTTATCTCAAGTATAAATTTACGCTCAAAGAAACTCAAGTCAATCAAAGAATTTTAAATATTTTAGTTTATTGTCAAAGCGATATCGAGGATCTCGCTATGCTTATCCAAGACAAAAATCTACCAAAACTCAAGAAAATAATCAGTCCATATTTATCAAAAAAAAATAAAAATCTATGAAATTAGAAAATAAAAACACTAAGATGCGTCAATTCGCAGAAGACTTATTTGTACAGGAGTTAGACGCACTCAGAGAAGAAGACAAAAAAGAAGTGAAACCACAAAACTGGAATTTGTCACCCAAAGCAGTCAAAAAATTTATCATGGGTGGTCAAGCAAGTGGTGTAGAGATTTCTCAGAAATATATGGGAGATGAGCGACTTGTAGAAATTGCCATAGCGACTTTGCTTACTGACAGTGCTCTGCTTCTCGTAGGAGAGCCAGGTACGGCGAAATCATGGCTCTCAGAAAATCTCTGTGCTGCGATTTGTGGCGATGCCAAGAAAGTAATCCAAGGAACCGCAGGTACTATTGAAGAGCATTTGAAATATTCATGGAATTATGCCTTACTTATCGCCAATGGACCAAATATGGATTCTTTGATCAAGAGCCCGATATACAATGCTATGGAAACCGGAACTATCGCTAGATTTGAAGAGTTATCTCGCTGTGTTACGGAAATTCAAGACGCCATGATTTCTATATTATCAGAAAAAAATATAGCTATCCCAGAGCTCAATACACAAGTCTATGCACAGAAAGGGTTTTCTATAATTGCGACGGCCAATACCAGGGACATGGGTATTCACGATATGTCCTCTGCCCTCAAAAGAAGATTTAACACCGTTTATCTTCCGCTACCCAAAAGCATTGATGATGAAGTAGAAATTGTCACAAAAAGAGCCAAAAATATAGCGCATACTTATCAAATCCAAGCGGACATTCCTGCTCAGGAGTTAATAAAGCGAGTTGTTACTATTTTTAGAGAGCTACGTCAAGGGCATGATATAGATAAGAAAGTTAAGTTTAATTCTATGGAGCAGCCACTTTCTACAGCAGAAGCTATATCAGTAATTACAGGAAGTATGGCGATGTCGGCTTGTTTTGGTTCTGGCCAAGTAAATGAAAAAAACTTAGCGATAAGTCTTCATACGACACTAATAAAAAATAATGAGGAAGACAGTATCGTATGGGTAGAGTATTTGCGTCAAATGAATAAAAGAAATGATGATTGGAAATCACTTCATGCTCAATGCTTAGATCTATGCTCATGAGACCAGAGTTACAAGTTTGCGGGATTCTTCACAACTCTCCTTGTTCTGCTTTTAATCTAGTAAAAGCACTCAATGAAATACAACCGGATATTGTATTGATTGAAATCCCAAGTGATTTTCAGTCATTAATACCCCTCGTATTAGTTCAAGATGTTCGTCCACCTTTTATTTTTCAAGCATATGATTTACAAGGGAGAAGCATCAATTTCCCCTTGACTATTTATACTCCTGAATATCAAGCCATAATCTGGGCAGCGCAGCATAAGAAAACGATTAGATGTATAGACCTTCCTGCTTGCCATCAAATTGTATATGAAAAATTTAAACCAAATTTATTGCAAAATACTAAGGAAGAATCTCCTGATTGTTTGATGGAACATATCGAGGAATTTGATAGAAAATACGAAAACTTAATACTTAATCTAGAACATCAGCCAGAAATTTTTTTAGCATCTATTCAAGAAATATATCAAGAATTTAGACAGGAACATGAATCAAATTTAAACCGTAATGATAGAGAACTTGAGCTGATTAGATTAAGAGAGTCATATATGATGAAGCAAATAGAAGATACTATAGAAGAAGGGTATGCTTTAGATCAAATTTTTGTCATAGTCGGCGCTTATCATCTTAAGGCCATTAAGTCAAATGAATTAGAGACAAATCAAGACTTCCTCAAAATAGCTAAAACGGAGGTTACGATTAATTTGGCTTATACTTCTTATGATAATTTAGCCAATTTATATGATTGGAAAGCACCTAAGTATAGAGAAATGATTTGGAAACATTTAAATCAAAATTCCTTGGACAGGCTACCCTTAGAATATCTAAGTGAATTAGCCGATATAATTAGAAGAAACCTAAATTTATATTTATCCTCAGCACATTTGATTAGTGCTCTAGAGCTTGCTAATGCCTTAGCTGCTATTAGAAATCATAAGTTCCCTATATTGAATGACCTGCATGAATCTTTAATAACTATATGTTCTGATCCAGACATAGAGGAAATAATCTCCCTTGCCAAAGAATTATTTATTGGATATGACAAAGGTTATCTTCCTCAAGAATATCATAATTCGCTGCTCCTTCAAGATTTTAATTATCAAATAGAATTGTTGCAATTGAATAGTTTTTTTTACTCAAAAGCAAAACATACAGAACAAATTGAATTAGATTTAAGAAAAGTAGATAATAAGGGTGGTAAGATAGATTTAAAAAAGTCTATTTTTCTACATAGACTTTGGTTAATTTTATGTAAATTTTATTATAGCAATGGAAATATTACTAATTGGAATGAAACATGGAACTACACAATATTTAAAAATATAAATATTACTCTGTCTCAACATAGTATTTATTCAAATACCATAAAGGATGAGGCCTCTAGAATCCTGAAAAACTATGTGATAGAAACTGCAGAGCTACAAGAATTGTGTCATGACATTCTCGCAACTTCTATCTTCTGTGATCTATCCCATATTTATGAAGAGGTTTCAGAATTAATTAAAACGAAAATTGCAACATCTTATAGCCTTATAGCACTAGCTGATGCAATAAAAAATTTAGATTTTATCTTAAATTTCAAAATTATATATGAATTTAACACCCAATTTATCTATGATATTTTTTATCAAATTTATATCAGAGTTTGTAGCATTATAAGCCGAGAAAGTCACTGCAGTAATGCAAAGGCAAGGGATTTATTACCCAAAATTCAATATTTAGATTTCTCATTTCAGCAGTACCCAAATATTGATCAATATAATCTATGGCACAAAGAACTCATAAATATTTGTCAAAATAATACGGTCAACCCATTAATTTCTGGATTTACATTATCTAAAATCATAGAACATGACTTACTTCAGGAGACCATAATAAATAATGAAATACAATTTAGATTAAGTGAAAATCAACATATAGAAAAAGCGACTTTATGGGTAGAAGGTTTTATCTCTTATAATGTCAAAGTTCTGATAACGAAGCATGAAATTTGGTTTGTATTGGTTCGCTTTATTGAGCAGCTAAGCCCAGAATTGTTTGCTGAAAATTTGATATATCTGAGAAGAGCATTTGCAAATTGTGATCGAGATACCAAAAACAAAATCGCAGAAATTGTTTGTCAAATCTTAAATTTAGATATCAATCAAGTCAGTGATATGCTTTTATCAAATTTATCGGAAGAAGATTTGAATTATATGGCTAACCTTAAAAAATTTATATGATGACATCTCATGAATTGCTAAAACGATGGCGAATGATATTGGGCAAGGAAATAGATTCTATGAGTTCGATAGAACTCAACCAAGAAGAACTTAAAATAGATGACTTATTAGATCTAGTTTATTTCGACAATACACGTGATATTGAAGAGTATAATCTGGAGAATAGGTATATCGAATATGAAGAGGATGATGAATTTAATGTAAATGATATAGCGGAAGACAATGTGAATTTAGAAGCAGAAGATTTAATCAATTCAGATGAGTTAGATTCTGAAGCTTCAGAAAGTAAATCTGATGAGCAAAATGCCTTAGATACAAAGGATAACTCTGAAACAGATGAATTAAACAATTCAGTTGATCAAGATTCCGCAGCTTCAGATGGGAAATCAGATAATGCATTAAAATCAAATCCTAAGTCAATAGGAAATGAAGATAAATTAATCAAGAATGATAAAAATCTTATAAATGCTCAAAGTCAAGATAATTATCAGAAACAATCTGCCCAAATTTATCAAAAAGGAAGTAGTAAATCGGGAAAAGCAAAACCAAATTTTTCTAAATGGATGAAAGATTTAAGAGCATATTTTCAAGAAGAAAAATTTTTGATGATACAGCTAGATGCTATAGATAAATTTAGTTTTTCTAAAGTGATATTAGATACCAATAATTTATTAGAGTTAAAACCAGATATAAACTTAATGATAGACATGCTAAATCACAAAGATTTGTTACGTAATGAAAATATAGAAATCGCTAAGAAATTAGTACTTCAATTTTCCAAGGAGTTTGAAAAAGTGATAAAGTTTGATCTTGCTAAGAGTGTAGTTGGCAAAGTTAATTATTTAAAAGATTCTATCATTCCTAACTCAAAAGCGATTAACTGGAAAAAGTCAATTAGGAAAAATATAAAAAATTACAATATAAATCAAAAAAAATTATACGCTGATAAAATTTATTTCTCTGAACAAAAACAAAAACAACAAGTCAAAGACATTATCATCTTAGTCGATAGAAGTGGATCTATGTCTGCTTCATTTATATATGCCTCTTTTTTAGCGTCTATTTTAGCTAGTCTTAACATCACAAATATATCAGTAATTTACTTTGATGCTGAATGTCTGGACTTGTCAAAGAATATAAAAGAAAACCCTATAGAAACTATATTCAGCGTTGAATTAGCACAATTTACATATATTGAAGGGGCTGTATTGTATAGTTCAAAGTATATAAAAAACCCAAAAGAAACATTGTTAGTACTCATTTCTGACTTGATATGTGAATCTCAATTTATTGTACCTTTAGTCAATATGAAAGAAAATGGGGTTAAAGTGGTTTCTATTATAGCAATTAATGAAGATGGAGAATATCGTTTTGATGAAAAAAATGCGAAAATATTAAATAATAAGGGCATACCAGCTTTTGCTACTACACCTGTTCACCTTGCTAAAATGATGGATATCGCCCTAAATCAAAATAATTTACATCGATACATTAGAGATTTTAAATTCAATCCTAGAGTTTCATAGTTAGGATAAATTTTCAAATAAATTAGACTAAATTTTAATTAGATTTTTTTGGTCATAAGTCATTCTACAATTTCAGAGATAAAGCCTTTCGCTCATGACCCTTATAAATTTAGCAAGTATGGTTAATTTATTTTGTTTTTTCTTATGCAGAAGCGGTGCACGCTTGATGATATCTAATCCTTTGGGTGTGATATAAATCAAACCTGCATACTCTGGAATTTCTTCTTTAGCTATTAAATCTTGAGGACAAGCATAATAAAAGTAATTGGGGATGAAATTTTCCATTCTTTTTTTATAATATATCCATTTTCTTTTTTTAGCATCCGCTTTGAAATCTGAGCGACTTATCTTCACTTCATATTCAGTGAGATATAAGGTTTTATTGAGGGCGCAGACATCTATTTCCCAGTTTTTAAAAAGATATTTCACATTTTCACATACATAATTCATACGCAAAACTTCCATTTTGCAGATTTCTTTTTGCACCTCACTTCCTGACATAGCGATAAACTTTTTAATAGCTGCAGTTTTTTTAGTTGCTTTTTCATTATTTTTCATAATACGAATTAAAACAATTAAATCGCCATATCACGTCGTTTTGATAGATTTGTTTTCAAATGCTTATATTTAAAGCAATTCAAACACTTATTTTCAACCTAAAACTGTTGCTATTTCATCTCAAAAGAGCAAGGTCTTTCTATTTGAGGATTTAAGCATAGGTAAGGTACAATTTCTCTTTTTCTCTACTCCTCAATCCTTACTAAAGTCGAAACTTGGAAAATATCTTGATTTTGGAAGCGAAGATAATACACTCCACTTGGTAAATGCTCGAAATACATTGTTTCGTGATTACTTCCAGTATTTGTCTCTGAAAAAGATTTATCAGATAAGATTTTACCTTGATTGTCGAAAAGCTGAAAAATGCATTCGCCGCCCATACTTTCGAAGGTTATCGTGATTTTATCTCGAAAAGGATTGGGGTAAACTACCATATATTCCTTGCCGAGACTGCGATTATAATCATGAATACTGGACACACAACCAGTAGATTTCAAAATAGGGATAGTTTGATAATTCTTAAACAAAATCTCTCGAATCTTATCCTCAGGAATACAAAACCATTGATGGAGCACAGAGGCATAAACAGATCGAAAATCAATATGCATTGGTAAATTATCCCGATCAGTTGTATTTTGAGAAATTTGAGGATTATTGCCGATAATGCCACTTTGCACCTGAGTTCCGAAGAATAGCATCGGAAGCGAT
>JALOMB010000022.1 GCA_025455685.1 Chitinophagales bacterium
TACTACGATGCAAACTTTTACTCAGACTTTTACCGCAGCTACTACCAATTCTAATGTCAATTTAGGCTTTTTATTGGGAATGCAAGGAAGCAGTGCAGGCGTATATATAGATGATGTATGTATCAAAGTAACTACGGTAACGCCACCACCGCCACCTCCTACTGCATCTCCATTAGTAGGTACTTGGAAGCTAAGACCAGTTGTCGGAGCTTTGGGTGTAGGACCAGCTAGAGGAAGTGTAGAATGGTATAGTAGCACGCTTGATGATATTAACCTAAGAGGTTGTCAGTTTGATGATTTGTATGTCTTTGATTCTACGGGTAAATTTACCAATATATTTCAAGATGCCACTTGGCTAGAGCCTTGGCAGGGAACCGATCCACCTGCTTGTGGTACTCCTGTAGCGCCGCATAACGGTTCTATCCCTGCCACCTATGTTTATAGCGCATCCACAAACACTTTGACACTTAGAGGAAAAGGAGCTCATATTGGGGTAGCAAAAGCAGCGAATAATGTCGAATTGACTAGTCCAAGTCAGGCTCCAGATTCTGTAAGATATCAAATTACAATGACCTCAGATACTACAATGACGGTAGAAATTAATTTTGGGCCAGGATGGTGGAAATATTTATTGGTTAAAACGGCTAATGTAGTTGCTCCGCCGCCACCACCGCCTGCTGGAGTTGCTAAGATGCCTTTGACCTTCGAAGAAACCAATGTGGCCTTTATATTTTCGCCTATCAATGGAGGTACTACATCTAAAGTAGCTAATCCTGATTCGACTATCAATACTTCAAAATTTGTAGCTCGTACGACTAAGCCTAGTGGGTCAAATGCCGTTTCTGGTTCGGTAATTACGCTTCAAGAGCCTATCAACACCACAAATGCTGTAGCCGTAAAGATGAAAATTTGGTCGCCACTAGCATTTATCAAAGTAAGAATAAGACTAGAGCACGCCACCAACCCTTCTAAATTTATTGAAATAGAGCAAATGGTTCAAAATCCAAATTCTTGGCAAGATGTGGAGTTTCCACTTCCTGTTTTAGATACTACAAAATACAGCAAATTTGCCATTTTCTTCGATGTAGAAAATCCGGGTACGGGCGCAAATTTCTTCTGGGACGACGTAATGATGAAAGTAGGCACTTCGAGCATAGTTAATTTGCAAGATATGGAAATATTGATTTATCCAAATCCAGCTCAGAATAGCTTAAAAATTGAATCTAAAAATAGTTTGGGTGATATCCTAATTTATGATTTGAGCGGAAAAGAAGTGCTAAAAGCGCAAACTAAAAATAAGAATTATGAATTAGATATTCATCATCTAGCGCCAGGGGCTTATTTTATTAAAGCAATTCAGAAAGACACTCAAACTAATATTAAATTTACTAAAGAATAAATTGCTCAATTTTAGAGAGCTTGAGGAATTGATTTTTTTAGTAATTTAATTAAAGGTAAGTATGGGAAACTGTACTTACCTTTTTCTTGAGTGGTATTGGATTTTTTAGAAGTATTTATGGAAAATAGTCTAAATTAGCATAAAAAATTAGAACAAAATGACTAAAACAATTAGAAAAATAGGGGTAATGACTAGTGGCGGTGATTCTCCGGGAATGAATGCGGCAATTCGAGCGGTTTTTAAAACTTGTTCGGCATATCAGATTACTTGTATGGGTATTCATAGAGGCTACAAAGGTATGATAGAAAATGATATCTTTGAGATGCAGCCCAAAGATGTAAAGCAAATCATTCATTTGGGTGGTACTATTTTGTTGTCGGAGCGCTGTAAGGAGTTTAGAGAATTTGAAGGCCGAAAAAAGGCATATGAAAACCTCAAATCTCACGATATAGAAGCATTAGTAGTCATAGGCGGCGACGGCACTTTTACGGGTGCTAAAATCTTTGAAGAAGAGTTTGGAATGCCCACTATTGGTCTGCCGGGTACTATAGATAACGATATTTTCGGTACCGACAATACTATAGGCTATGATACGGCTATGAATACGGTAATCGAAGCCGTAGATAAAATCAGAGATACGGCTACTTCGCATCAGCGCTTGTTTTTCGTGGAAGTAATGGGCAGAGACGCTGGATTTATCGCCCTCAATACCGGAATTGCCTCAGGTGCGATTGAGATATTGATTCCCGAAAAGCGATATGATATGGAGGAATTTTACAAAAATATAGCTACAGGCGCAGAAAGAGGCAAAATTTCTCATATCGTAATCGTAGCGGAAGGCGAAAAGTCCACCAATATTTATGATTTAGCCAAACATACACAGGAACGTTTTCCTACTTATGAAATTAGAATATCTATCTTGGGGCATATGCAGCGCGGCGGAAGTCCTACTTGTTCGGATAGAGTTTTGGCCAGCCGACTGGGTGTGGCGGCTATAGACGGACTCCTAGAGGGCAAAAGCTCCGTAATGGCAGGCATCAAAGCCAATAATGTACTTTATACCCCATTTGAAGAAGCCATCAAGAAACACAACGAACTAGATGCGCACCTTATCAAAACAGCACAAATATTAGCATAAAACATATTTTATTTAACCATAATTAAAAAAACAATTTAATAGAAATGACAAAATTAGGAATCAACGGTTTAGGAAGAATTGGAAAATTAGTCTTTTTAGAATCCCTTAATAGAAAAGATTTAGAGGTAGTGGGAATCAATGATTTGGTAGATACAGAATATCTGGCCTATATGCTCAAATACGACTCCACCCACGGCAGATTTTCGGGAACGGTATCTTATGATGAACATCACTTGATCGTAAACGGAAAAAAAATACGAGTAACCAACGAAAAAGACCCTAATAATTTGAAATGGGGCGAATTGGGTGTGGATATTGTGATAGAAGCTACGGGAATTTTCTTGACTAAAGAATCTGCCCAAGCGCATATCAATGCAGGCGCAAAAAGAGTATTGATGACTGGCCCATCTAAGGACGATACCCCAATGTTTGTAATGGGCGTAAATCATACCGAACTGACCAAAGAGCACGTATTCATCTCCAATGCGAGCTGTACGACGAATTGTTTGGCGCCTTTAGCGAAAGTAATTCACGATAATTTTGGGATAGAAGAAGCCTTGATGACTACGGTACATTCAGTTACGGCTACGCAGCGAATCGTGGATGGCCCTTCAGCTAAGGATTGGAGGGGTGGTAGAGCAGGAATGGCGAATATTATCCCATCTTCTACCGGAGCAGCTAAAGCGGTGGCCAAAGTAATCCCTGCGCTCAATGGTAAAATCACAGGAATGGCCTTTAGAGTGCCTACTATTGATGTGAGCGTGGTGGATTTGACGGTTCGTTTGACTAAATCAACTTCATACGAAGAAATCAAAGCGACGATAAAAAAGGCTTCTGAAAATGAGATGAAAGGCATAATGGCTTATACCGAAGATGAAGTGGTATCGAGCGATATGCTGGGCGTAAAGGAGACGAGTATTTTTGATGCGGGAGCAGGAATTATGCTCAATCCAAACTTTGTAAAACTAGTAGCTTGGTACGATAATGAAATCGGCTATTCGAATAAAGTATTGGATTTGGCGGAGCATTGGGGGTAGGGTTGAATAAGGCAAGGTTTTGTTTAACATAATCTTTTTTGGTTCTTTTATCATTTTAAGTCGTGAGAATTATATTTATTTGCTTATTTGGATTACTTTTTTTTTGAGATGAAAGCTCAGATGGATACAAGCAGTATAGAAGAGATAAACAAAAAAGAGCAGTTTAGGAATTATGCTATTCATTTAGAAAAGATATCTGAAGATTTTAGTTTTCATCTAGATAAAATAAAAGATAAATCAAAAAATAATGTTGATATATCAGAGGAAGAAGCTTCAACTGTAAGACAATTGTATTCTGAGATTATTAGATTTTATGAAAAGCTTTTAAATTTGGACAATTCTGAAGAACTAGAATCAAATTATGATGAAATAGTCAATTATGAGAAGAGTTTTTTAAAATCTTTGCACAATATGATTTATCATATTCCTTGTCAAGAAACTTGTGAATAAGATATTGAGTCTATTTGTTTTGAGGATGATTGTTAATTATTTCAATTTTAAATTTTATAATAATTTTAGACTAGCCTTAAGCATTTTAAATATCTAATTTTTTACAAAACAAAAATATCAATATTTTCTTCAATTGTTGCCTCGGAGGCGTGTTTTTCTGCTAATTGAATAGCTTCATCTCTTTTGGTTTGGGATAGATACATTTCGCTTGTACCTATTATTTGTCCATTACTAGCTTTTAAATAAAAATAAAATTTCCCGTTGCTAGATATTTTAAGGATATAATTATTGCTATTTATTGCATTTTTCTTTACAGAAGCAATTCCATTCTCACAAGCAGCTTTAGTTACATATGATTCGCTTTTTAGAATTATTGAACCATCTTTAGTAATTAAAGAAAATTGAAAATAACCGTTTGACAAGTTTGATATTATAAATTTATACATTAAAGTTAGTTTTAGAAGTTAAAAAAATTATTCATATGTTTTATGCTTCCAGTATTCGTTTGAATATCTGATTTCTTTTATTGTAGCAGCTTCCTCCTCTTCTAATTCTTTACTAGTATTTACCCCAGTTTTTTTCATTGCATAAGAAATACTTTCTGTTACTTCTGTAATATAAAATCCAGTTCTTTTATGAAAATCCTTTTGAAGGTAAGAAATGTTGTTTGTATATGTATTGTCTCTCCCTACAATTATTATATCTTCTTTAATATTTTCTAAAACTATTTCCCAATTAATTTCATCCCCCAAAGAGTATTTGTCAGATGTTGGTGGGTTTCCAATAAGTTTCCTATTTTTTGCTTTTCTAATAATTGTGTCATTAGTGTAATATAAAACATTATTTTTTAATGAGGCATTTACAAATTCATTGAAATAATCAGAGATTGGGTCTAATGTAGGGTCTTTAATAATATCGTCAATATAATTGTTTACCTCCTTCTGTTTAGTTTTATATTGTTTTTGGATTTCGATGAGTTCTTTAAAAACTTCAAGATTTTGAAGATATGAGCTTGAAAAATTCTCTAATTTTGACTCTTGTTGAAATTTATACTTTACATTTTTGAGAACTAGTTCTCTACTACGTTCAAATTCTTGAATGATTTGGTCTGTTAAAATACATTTTTCAATATTTTCTAATAAGGTACTAAAAATATTTATAGGTGTTTTGTTCGAACGATAAAAATCTAAAAAAATATTTGTATCGATAAGTATGCGCATATTTTATAGTTAAAAAAAATTCAAATGCAATTGAAAATTAGCAAATTTATTTAGGTAATGAAAACAAAAATACGGATTATAGTTTAAATTCATATAAAAAATTTATTAAATCTAAAATCAACAATTTGTTTAACCTTAATTTAGTATGTCTAATTTGTTGTAAATTATAACTTTACATAACACTAAAGAGAAAAACTATAATTTATGGCTCAAAGAAAAACTTACTTTCTTCCCAAAAATCTATGCTTCTAAATGCAGCGATACAAACAATCTATGGGCGGTAGGTGCAAAGACTATGCCTATATTCGTAATAAATACAATGCCGCTCAATACAGCATATATTCCTGAAAACAGTTTGGCTGCATTCGTGGCTAGGATATTGACAGGCCCCATTCCGCTTCCAATCATACAAGCATCCAAAAATGCATCTATCCAAGGCAAATCACCAATAAAATGATACCCAAATGTGCCTAAAGTCAACCAAAATCCTATAAACAAACCACCTAATACTAAGTGTTTGATTTGCTTTTTCCAAAAAAATGTTTTTGATTTCATTTCTAATGTTTTTAGGTTGTTTTTTTTCAATGCCAGCCGCCTCCTAAAGATTGATATAACCCAATCTTTGATTGTATGACATCTAATTTATAATCGATTAACTCCATTTCTGCGTTTAAATGCTCTTTTTGGGTAAGCAAAACTTCAATATAATCTGCTTTAGCATACTGAAACAAACTATTGGCTATCTCCACCGATTCGTTTAGCAAAGTTACTTCTTTTTCTTTGGTTTTGAAGCTGTTTTGAGCATTTTCTAATTTATTTATTTGATTTAAGACCTCGGTATAAGCTATGATTACCTTTTGTTGGTACTCGTATATGGCTTGATTTTGCAATGCATTTGCAGCATTATATTTTGCAAAAAAAGCATTTCTATTGAGAACAGGTGCCATTAAATCTCCTGCTAAATTATAAATAATTGACTCGGGATGCAATAAAACCGATGGATCAAAAGCACTAAACCCAATGCCTGCTTTTAACGATAATTTGGGATAAAAATTGGCCTTGGCGGCTTTCAGATCATATTGCGATGCCTTTACAATTTGCTCGGCTCTGCGTATATCGGGTCTGTTTTCTATTAACTGACTAGGAATCCCTATAGCGAGTTCTTTTACCTCCATTGTCATTAGTTGATAGGAATGTCTGGGAATATTAGGATTGATTTTTCCGGTGAGAAATTGAATATAGTTTTCTTTTTCTTTTATCGTTTGATTGATTTGAAATTTTTTGGTTTGCGTATTGAGGAGTTGTGCTTCAAATCGGTTTACCGCCAATTGATTGGCTTTGGCATATTCTTTGAGCCATTTCATTTTTTCATACGCTTCTTTTTGAATGCCAATGTTTTCATCTAAAATCAATATCGAATTGTCTAGTGCCATTAGCTCGTAGTAGGTATGAGCAATTTCGGCTACCAATCTAGAAATGGCTAGGTTTTTACCTTCATTACTAGCAATTACCCTAATCTCAGCCGCATTTTTTGCATTTCTAAGCTGTTTCCAAATATCTATTTCCCAAGCCATTTGTGCCCCTATGCCCAAATCCAAATCTGGATTTTTGAGTTCATTTTTTTCAATGATTTTATCCAATTGGCCATCTCTGGTATTATTGCTGAGTTTTGATGTGCCAATACCAGCCCCTAAACCCACTTTTGGCATATAGTCGCCTTTTTTTTCAAGCAATTCGCTTTTTGTGAGTTCTATATCTTGAGCCAAAATATTTAATTCTTGATTGTGAATCAATGCTGTATCAATCAGAGCTGCTAGATATTCATCTCCGAAAAATTCTCGCCAATTTATCGTTGCGATACTAGTCGAATCTACTTTTTTTAGTGTAAACTGATTGGGCAAAGTCTTTTCAGGATTTTTAATCACCATTTTTGGCATTTGGCAGCCTATAGCTATTAGCATTGCAAAATAAAAATATAAGGATTTCATTAGTTTCTATTTTTTTTGATTTTTTGGAAAATGGATTTTATTTTTTCAATAATATCGCTGTTTTGATTGGCATTTTCTACGATACTTGCAGAAATTGATTGTAGGTTCTCCTCTTTTAAGAGTTTTTTTCCGTCTATCATTGTGCCAAAAATATAATACAAGCCGGGAATAATGATTACTCCAATGGTAGTTCCCAGAAGCATTCCTCCCATTGCAGATGCTCCAATGGTATTATTTCCCACTGCACCTGCTCCGTGAGCGATAACCAAGGGAATTAATCCTGCGATAAACGCAAAGGAGGTCATTAAAATTGGACGAAAACGCATTTTTGCCCCTTCTAGGGCTGCATCTAATACAGTAAGACCTTCATTTCTTCTTTGAACAGCAAATTCTACTATCAATACGGCATTTTTACCCAATAGTCCTATGAGCATTATCATTCCTATTTGTGCATATACATCATTGGCTAGCCCCATAAGCTTGAGCATCAGATAAGACCCAAAAATTCCTATTGGAAGCGATAAAAGCACTGCAAAAGGCAACATAAAGCTTTCATATTGAGCAGCCAATACCAGATAAACAAAAACGATGACCACTAAAAATATAAGAATGGCTTCATTTCCACGTTTGGCTTCATCGTAAGATAAATCTTCCCACGCTATATCATATCCTTTGGGTAAAGTTTCTTCCGCTACTGTTTTAATTGCTTCTATAGCATCGCCAGAGGTATAGCCTTTGGCGGGTAGGCCTCTGATGATAGCCGAATTGTATAAATTATACCGAGTGATTTCGTTTGGGCCTAGTCCTTTTTCTACTTTCATAAATGCCGAATAAGGTACCATTTCTCCTTCTTCATTTTTTACGAAAAAGTTGTTGAGGTCGTTGGGATTTTTTCTAAACTCAGGTGCAGCTTGGGTCATTACTTTAAAAAATCTTCCATATTTGATAAACCCTAATTCATACGATCCACTATTGAGTATGTTTAGATTTTCCATTGCATTGCCAATCGTAATGCCCTTTTGCATAGCGGCTTGATTGTCAATTTTAATTTCATATTGAGGATATTTAGCCGAATAAAAGGTAAACAATCCTGCCAATTCTTTTCGTTTGCTTAGATTTTGCATAAATTCCTCGTTGATAGCATCAAATTCTTGATATTTATTATCTCCAGATTTGTCTAGCAATCGGAGCGAAAACCCTCCCGAAGAGCCGAAACCTGGTACAGCTGGAGGTTCGAAAAATTCAATGATAGCCCCTAAATTTTGGGCTTTATGCTCTAGCTCCTCCATAATTTCGTGAACGCTTTGATGGCGTTGGTCCCAGTCTTTTAGATTGATGAGGCAAGTACCTGCATTGGAGCCTCGGCCTTCAGTCATTATCTCATATCCAGCCATTGCCGTTACAGACGCTACGCCATCCATTTCTTCGCATATTTCCTGAAGTTGTTGGGCTATTTTATTGGTAAACTCTAAGGTAGAGCCCGGAGGAGTTTGGATTACTGCGTAGATGGTTCCTTGGTCTTCATTGGGTACAAATCCAGAAGGAACAATTTGATTGAATAGACCGATACCAAAACAGAATATTAGAATAACGCCAAAGGTAATTATTCTCCTTAAAATTATCTTGTTTAAAAAAGCCATATATTTGTTGGTCAATACTCCGAATTGGGTATTGAATTTATCGATAAATCGATTGAACCAATTATCGCTTCGGGTATGTCCGTGATGGTTTTTGAGCAACATAGCACATAAAACAGGGGTAAGCGTAAGGGCTACTATTCCCGATAAAATGATAGCACTAGCCATAGTAACTGAAAATTGACGATAAAAAACCCCTACAGGTCCGCTCATAAAAGCAATGGGAACGAAAACTGACACCATTACGAGGGTAATCGCTATGATAGCGCCTCCCAATTCTCCCATAGCTTTTTGGGTGGCTTGGTAGGGCGTGAGCGAAGGGTCTTCTTCCATCTTGCTATGCACGGCTTCTACCACCACTATAGCATCGTCCACTACCACACCTATAGCCAATACTAAGGCAAACAACACAATAAGATTGATAGACATTCCAAACATTAGTAAAACGAAAAAAGCCCCAACCAATGAAATAGGGACGGCTATAATGGGAATCAAAGTAGAGCGCCAATCGCCTAAAAACAAAAATACTACCAAAGCTACTAAAAAAAATGCATCACGAATGGTCTCTACAACTTGATCTATAGATGCATCTAAAAATTTAGAAACATCGTAGCTGTATTTGACTTTGATACCATCTGGAAAATCCTTTTCAAGTTCGGCTATTTTTTCTTTTACCGATTCAATTACTTCCTGTCCGTTGCTATTAGGCGTTTGCTTGAGTACCATAAATGCGGAGGGATGTCTATCGGTAGTAGAGTATATGTCATAAAACTCACTTCCTAGCTCTACAGTAGCCACATCTTTGAGCTTTACCATTTCTCCAAATTCAGAGCTTTTGATAATTATGTTTTCGTATTGTTTGGGTTCATTGTACCATCCTTGATAGTTTAGAACATATTCTGTGGATTGGGCTTGTTTTCCTGAGCTCTGTCCCAATCGGCCTGGCCTAGCTATTACCGATTGTTCGTTCATCGCTTCTACTACCTCTTGTGCGGAAATATTATAAGCACGCATTCTATCTGGGTTTAGCCATATTCTCATCGAATAAGTTCGAGTTCCCTGAAGATCCGCATTGGCTATCCCGGGTATCCGCTGTATTTCTGGCACTAGCTTAGTATAGGCATAATTATATAAGTATTTTTGGTCTATGGATTTACTTTCAGAATACAAACTAACCGATAGGAGCATAGAAGGCTGCAAAGGAATAATAATCACGCCTTCTCTCTGAACCAATTCTGGCAGGGAAGTCATTACCTGATCCACTCGTGTTTTTACCCGTACCACGGCTTCGTTTGGGTCTGTTCCTGGCTCAAATACTATTCTAAGGGTGGCCTCACCCGCACTAGTGGCGTCGGAGGCAATATAGCGCATCCCTTGCACTCCATTTAATGCAGTTTCTAGTGTAATTAGAGTAGATTTGGTGAGTACCTCTGCACTGGCACCTGGGTAGGCTATAAAAATATTGACTACAGTGGGCGCAATTTTTGGAAATTGGGTAATGGGCAGTTGTTTGACGCCCATTATACCTAGCAATACAATAAATATAGATAAAACGATAGCCAAAACTGGCCGTTTTAAAACGTTCTTAAACATAACAATAATTTTTTAGATGGAAATTAATTGGCGTAAAGGTCTAAATCAGCCAT
Source organism: Chitinophagales bacterium (assembly GCA_025455685.1). Taxonomy (GTDB): domain Bacteria; phylum Bacteroidota; class Bacteroidia; order Chitinophagales; family JADJOU01; genus JALOMB01. The sequence goes on from JALOMB010000022.1 coordinate 10,516, forward strand.
TACCGCACTCGGACTAATCAATTTGTAATTGATTTTATCGCCTTTGCTCACTTTTTTCTGTCCCTCAAGTAAGTATTTATCGGTGATACTCAATCCCGATTTTAGTATAAATATATGGGGCAATTCAGTATCTACTACAATTTCACGGGTTTCTAGCACGCCATCTTTATTCACCACATATACAAATTTCTTATCTAAAATCTCAAAGGTAGATTTCTGAGGAATAATCATTGCATTTTGGATGGGTTTGGGCCATAAAATTGTTCCTGTTTGTCCGTACCGAAGCAATAGTTGCGGATTGTCAAACACAGCACGAAAGGCTATATTCCCAGAGGTATTGCTAAAATCCGACTCTATCGTTTCTATACTCCCAGTTTCGCTAAAAAGCTCATCGTTGGCCAATTTTAACTGTACTTTTTGGGCTAGATTTTTGGATTTTAGCTTCATATAATCCAAATATTGCGTTTCGGGGACATTAAAATATACCCACATTTTTCGGTTGTCGCTCAGGGTGGTGAGCAATTCTCCTTCATCCAAGAGACTTCCTACTCGAACCTCTTCAAATTTTCCAATAATTCCGTCGAAAGGTGCTCTGATTTCGGTAAAACCCAAATGAGTTTTAGCTAAGGAAAGTTCGGCTTTAGCTTTAGCTAACTTCGCTTCCGACAGGGCTACTTCGCTCTTCGATACTATGTTTTTTTGGAGTAATGCTTTGTTGTTTTCGTATTCAATTTTAGCAAATTCCAATTCTGAACTAGAAATTTGAGCCTCTGCTTGATAAATATTGGGTTTGATTTGGAAGAGGAGTTGTCCTTTTCTTACGAATTGACCTTCGTCCACATATATTTTTTGGAGATACCCTTTTTCCAAGGCTCTCAATTCTATGTGCTGAATGGCGCGAATCTGACAAACAAATTCTTGATTATAAGTAGTGTCGGTAAAATATGGCGTACTGACTTTGAAGGTTTGGGATGCTTCTTGATGTTTTTTGGGATGGCATCCCAACAATACGGACACCCCAATTAAGGTTACAAAAAATATTTGATACATTTTGTCAATTAGATTTTAGAATAATACAATAAACTTTTTGAAAAAAAATTCTAGGTTTATTGGCAAATCAAATTCTAAAGTCTTCTATAAAAAGATAAATAGGGATATTGTATCTATAGGAATGTGAATTCTTACAGAAGGTAAATGCGTTTTTATTAGAAATTAATGAAAATAAATCAAATCTATTTAATGAATAATCTGAAGGTAAAAATGGTTCTAGATTTTGGTCTGCGTTAGTGTCAGCAGCCTCCGCATCGGATTCTAAACAAATTAAATCTGATGTATGATGTTTATATATTTTTTGAATAGAATCAACAGTCAATATACTGAGATACACAAATCCAAAAATGGCTATGCTAAAAGAGGCGTATTTTCTAAGCAGAGACAATCGCATTTATCTATTTTTTATCATTCTGCAAAATTAAATAAAATTAAATGAATGAATGTTTTTTTATTTTTTGAGCTTTTTTCTATGAAACTTTTATATTGTTTTTTATAATTACTAAATGGCATTTATTTTTTGAGAAATTAAAAAAAAACAACTTTTGATTCAAACGTACAAAATTTTATTTGTTTGTATATCAGCAAGTTGTAATTATTTTTATTTTTTTTTGACTCAAATAAAAATCAAATTAGTACATTTGTACTAGATTTTAATTTAGAAAGCTATGTCCGAAAAAAATTACCAATTTCTATTACAGCAAATTAACTCTCCTTTAGAGGCTTTTTGTTTTTGGGAAAAAGAAACGCCAGAGGCAATTTTTTTAAGACAGCCTTTTGGAAAGCAGTGGGAAGATATGACCTGGAAAGAAACTGGAGATAAGGCGAGAAGATTGGCCAGCTATTTTAAAAATATCGGGCTCAATAAAGGCGACCATATAGCCATTATATCCAAGAATTGTAGAGAATGGCTCATAACAGATATTGCAATAGCAATGGCAGAGATGGTTTCTGTGCCTATTTTTCCAAATCAAACGAAAGAAAAAGTATCGGAAATTATCGAGTTAGGAGTGGTAAAATGCCTTGTATTAGGAAAACTAGAAATTTGGGATGGGCTCAATGCTCCCCATTTATCTATTCCAATATTACAAATGCCCCATTATTCAGATAATTTAAAACTCAACGAAGGTGATTCTTGGGATAAAGCTATGTCTTGTCCTCCGCTTGAGAATTTTGCAATGCCATCATTCTCGGACACCTGGGCGATTATATTTACTTCTGGGACTACTGGAAAACCCAAAGGCGTAGAAATTTCGTATTTAAATTTGCATTCTTTTGTGAAAAATCAGCTAATCTATAATGATTTAGGCGCTTTTGACCAATTTAATACCAGCTATATTTCATACCTCCCCCTCAATCATATTGCTGAAAAGGTGTTGATTGCTTGTATTGCTATTTATAGCCAATCTACGATACATTTTGCCGAAAATTTAACTTCATTTTCTCAAAATCTAAAAGATGCCAGACCACATATTTTTTTTAGTGTACCTAGAATTTACATTAAAATCAAAACCTCCTTAGAGTCTCGACTTGGCAAATCCCTAACTTTTATCAATTCTTTGCCAATTATTAAGCATTGGTTTAGAAAATTCTTACTCAAGAAAATAGGCCTAGACCGCGCTTTTTGTGTATCGGGGTCGGCTGTGCTCGCCAAAGACATCAAACAATGGTATAATGATACCCTAGGCCTAAGGATAGCAGATATTTATGGTCAATCGGAGTCTTTGGGTGTAATTTCTATGACACCGAGGGGTGCGCTAGATTTTGGGAGTGTAGGCAAGCCAATAGCTGGAATGCAGGTAAAACTATCAAAAGATACCCAAGAGCTCCTCTATAAAGCAGATTGGACTATGAGCGGTTATTACAAAGAAGTGGCTATTACCCAAGAAGTTTTTGATGATGATGGCTTTATCCGCTCGGGCGATCAGGCCAGAATTTCTGAAGATGGAAAAATCTACATTATTGGCAGAGTAAAAGAATCATTTAAAACCGAAAAAGGAAAATACATTGTCCCGAATATACTCGAGCAATATTTTCAGAGTTTGGAGGTATTTGAGCATTTGTGTGTTTTGGGTTTTGGATTGCCTCAGCCTATTTTGCTTTTGGTGGTCAATCCCTATGCAAAAGAAATTGAGAAATCTAAACTGCACGATATGCTAGATTTAGCACTAACCAAAGCCAATGAATCTCTATCGAATGAAGAAAAAATAAGCCATATTGTAGTATTGGATGAGCTATGGGATGCGCAAAACGATATGCTCACCCCTACGCTCAAAATCAAAAGAAACAAAGTCAATGAACGATATCTAGAACAATGCCAAAAATGGCAGCAGGAATCGTCTAAAATAATTTTTGTACATTTCTAAATTAATATAAAAGATGCAATATAATACAATAACAGAGGAACATTTACTTTTTCGAAACGCACTCAAAGCATTTCTAAAAGCCGAAGTAGAACCTAATATAGATCAATGGGAAACCCAACGAGAAGTTCCTGGAGATTTATGGAAAAAAATGGGTGAAATGGGATTTTTAGGATTAAATTTTCCTGAAAAATGGGGTGGCTCAGCGTTGGATTTTTGGTATGCGGTAATATTTGCCGAAGAGGTGAGTAAAATGTGGAGTGCAGGCTTTGCAGCCAATTTTTTAGTGAGCCAATTTATGTCTTCTACTTATATTCTTCATCACGGCAGTCAAGTGCTTCAAGAAAAATATTTGCCCAAAACCATTTCGGGCCACTATATTGCTTCGGTAGGCATTACCGAACCTGGCGCAGGTAGCGATGTAGCCGCTATTCAGACCAAAGCTACCAGAGTGGATGATCATTGGATAGTAAATGGAGCCAAAACGTTTATTACCAACGGATATTTGGCTAAATATATGGTAACGGCTTGTAAGACAGATGCCCAAAACCCAGCTAGTATGAGCCTAATTGTAATTGATTTAGAATCGGAAGGCGTAACTAGAACCAAACTAGACAAAATGGGCTGGCACGCCTCCGATACCTCCGAAATAGGGCTGAATCAAGTAAAAGTACCTATTGAGAATTTGGTAGGAGCGGAAGGAAAAGGGTTTTATTATCTAATGCAAGGTCTCCAACTCGAACGCATTATTGGGGCTATTATGAGCTATGCAGCCTGTGAAAAAACTATGGAATATACCCTGCAATATATGAAAGAAAGAGAGGCATTTGGAAAATCAATCAGTAAAATACAGGTACTCCGACATAGAATGGCACAACTCCACGCAGAGGTATATAGCCTCAAACCTTTTTTGTATGATACCTGCAACAAACAAGCGCAAGGAATCTCTGCGGTAAAAGAAGCTAGTATGGCTAAATTATTGGCGAGCGAGCTCTCCGAAAAAGTAGTGCATCAATGTTTGCAAATGTTTGGCGGATATGGCTATATGGAAGAATACAAAATAGCTAGAGCCTACCGAGATGCTAGAGTTGGTACAATTCTAGCGGGTTCTTCGGAGATTATGAGAGAAATTATAGCTAAAATGTATATCGACGAAGTCAATTATTGAAATATCATAAAATAGAATACAAAACAATTTTATCACCCATAAAAAGAAATAGAATGGATGCATTTATTTACGACACATTGAGAACAGTAAGAGGCAAAGGAAGTGCTGCTAAGGGGGCGCTTTCGGTACTTACCCCAGAATATATTGGGCGGTATTTGCTTCAAGAATTTCACAAAAAAAATCAGTTTGACCCCAATCAAATCGAAGAGTTGATTCTCGGTTGTGTGAGTCAGACCCTAGACCAAGGCTCCGATATAGCCAAAACAATAGCAATGACGAGTGGGTATGGCACGCATATCAGCGGCTATACGGTCAATAGGTTTTGCGGTTCGGGACTAGAAGCTATAAATCAAGCGGCCGCATATCTAAAAAGCGGATACAAAACCAAAGCGGTAATTGCCGGCGGTATAGAATCTATGAGTAGAGTACCTATGGGTGCAGATTTTGGGGCTTATTTCTTTGATCCAGCGGTATCTATCCCCCACAATGTAGTACCTCAGGGAATTTCAGCAGATCTTATAGCCTCCAAATATGGATATTCCCGAGCAGAACTCGATAGCCTAGCTGTAGAATCGAACAAAAGAGCCTATCACGCCCAAGAAAATGGTTTTTTTAAATCTAGAATAGCTCTCAAAGATTTTAATGGCTATACTGTATTGGATACAGATGAAAATATCAGACAAGATACTACCTTAGAGTCGCTCTCTAAGCTCAATTCCTCTTTTGAAAAACTAGCCCAAATGGCAGGATACGACGAAGTGGCACTCGATAAATATCCCGAGGTAGAAAAATTGGAATTTCTTCATCATCCGGGGAATTCTTCAGCTATAGTAGATGGCGCAGCCATTATGCTTCTAGGCACCCAAGAAATGAGCAATGCCTTAGGAATGAAGCCAAGAGCCAAAATAGTATCGACTGCGGTAGTGAGTACCGAACCCACAATAATGCTGACTGGGCCAGCCCCTGCTAGCAGATTGGCTCTAGCGCGAGCAGGAATGAGTGTATCGGATATCGATTTGTTTGAGGTAAATGAAGCTTTTGCATCGGTAGTACTTAGATTTATGGAAGATTTAGGTGTGCCGCACCAAAAAACTAATGTAAATGGTGGCGCTATAGCTATGGGACATCCACTTGGAGCTACAGGATGTATGATATTAGGCACTTTGCTCGATGAATTGGAGCGAAGGAATCTCTCTACCGGTTTGGCTACGCTGTGTATCGGCGGAGGAATGGGTATCGCTACGATTATCGAACGAGTATAGCTTATTTTCTTAATTCATTAAATTAAATTTATTACCTATGTTGACCTATAAAATTTCACCAATATCTCAGGAGACAATTGATTTATTGCTCCACAGCGAAATCAAAGAGGGTATTTGTATCATTACCATAGATATGAAAGAAGAGCCCACCAATTTATTTAATCTAAATCTAGTACGTGCTTATCACTCAATAATACATAAGTATGCCCAAGACCCTAGTATAAAAGGTTATATTATTCGCTCTGCCAAAAAAGAATTTATTGCAGGAGCCGACCTCAGAGAAATGTTTGCTCTAGGGCAGGGTGATGACGCTCAAGACGTATTGCAGTTTGGCTATCAGCTTCATATGATGCTCCGAGATATAGAAAAAGTAACCAAGCCCAAAGTTTGCATTATCAATGGAACTTGTTTGGGTGGTGGCTATGAGTTTACTTTGAGTACCAATTATAGAATTTCCCTAAATTCTCCAAAAATTAAAATCGGGCTGCCAGAAATTCAATTAGGGCTCTTTCCTGCTGGAGGCGGAGCGTCTAAATTGCCTTATATTATAGGTATTCAAAACGCTGTGAGCTTTGTATTGCAGGCCAAGCAAGTAATCCCCGAATTGGCACTTAAAGAAGGAATAATCGACGCGTTGGCGGCAGACGAAGCCGAGGCGATGCTAAAAGCTAGTACATTTATACAAGAAAATTCCGAAGTTTTAGCCCCTTGGGACAATAAAAAACATAGAATTCCGGGTGGAGGCTTATTTCCAGGAGGCGCACAAATAATAGCGGGTGCCAATGGAAATTTTTCTAAAATGACCAAAGGAAATATTCCTGCGGGTACCTATTATTTGTCTTGTGTCTTTCAAGGCCTCCAATTGCCTATGGATAGAGCGGTAGAGTTGGAGTCTCGATATTTGGTCAAAGCCTTTGGGACCAAACAGGCCAAACATATGATTCGCACTTTATTTCTAAACCTTCAAAATGCGAAAAAAGGAAAAAACAAACCTCAGGGACATTCTCCAGTAAAATTTAATAAAGTAGGCGTTTTGGGTGCTGGAATGATGGGCGCCGGTATAGCTTATGCTGCGGCTATCAGTGGAATTCAGGTAGTGCTCAAAGACACTACCAAAGAAAATGCGGAAAAAGGCAAATCTTATTCACATACAATTCTGAGCAAACGCCTAGGAAAAGGAATGACAGAAGAAAAAATGAAGGGTATCTTGGGGCTTATCCATCCTACCGAAAGCTACCAAGACCTAAAAGACTGCGATATCATTATAGAGGCCGTATTCGAAGACCCAAAACTAAAATATCAAATCATCCAAGAAGCGGAAGCGGTAATAGGAGAAAATACCTTATTTTCTTCCAATACATCCACATTGCCCATTACGCATTTATCCAAAGCCTCCAAACGCCCACAGCAGTTTATAGGGTTGCACTTCTTTTCTCCAGTAGATAAAATGCAGCTCGTGGAAATAATAGTTGGGCAAGAGACTTCCGAAAAATCAGTAGCCAATGCTATTGATTTCGTTACTCAAATTGGAAAAATCCCAATAGTTGTAAATGATTCAAGAGGATTTTATACTTCTAGAGTATTTGGGATATCGCCCAATGAAGGTGCGCTGCTGCTCCAAGAGGGCGTACACCCTGCGGCAATAGATAGAATAGCTAGAAAAAGAGGACTAATGGTAGGGCCGCTGCAAGTAACAGATGAAGTTTCCCTCGAATTGGTAGAAAAAGTAGCGCAAACTACGCCAAAAGAACATTGGCCAGAGGAACAAAAAAGACATATCGAAGTTATTTCCCAGCTGACGAGTAAAGGCAGATTGGGCAAAAAAGTAAAAAAAGGTTTTTATGATTATACCGAAGAAGGAAAGCGAATTTGGCCGGAGCTTTTAGAATTGTTTCCGCCAAAAGACCACGGAATGACCGAAAAAACGATAGGAGACAGAATTATGCACCGAATGGCATTGGAAACCTATAGATGCCTAGACGAAAAAGTGCTCAGAACCAAAGAAGATGGCGATATCGGAAGTATATTTGGCTTTGGCTTCGCACCCCATACAGGCGGTACACTCTCCTATATCGATTTTGTAGGATTGGCTCAATTTGTAAAGGAATGCGACGAACTCGCAAAACAATTCGGGCCACGATTTGAAGTGCCCGATAGTCTTAGAAAATTAAAAAGTATATACTAATGAATTTATCCAAAATAAAAATATTAGATTTCACTAGGCTATTGCCTGGGCCTATGGCTACCAAACTTCTGGTGGATATGGGCTGTATGGTTTATAAAGTGCAGCACCCTAATAGAAAAGATTATACCTTGTCGGTATTGGGGCAGGAGGCATATGATAGTGTCAATAAAGGAAAATTGGAAATTTTAATAGACTACGAAGTCCAAAGTACCGAATTAGAAGACTTAATAGCCTCTAGCGATGTGATCATAGAGCAATTCCGACCCGGTGCGATGAAATCTTGGAATCTTGATTTTGACCGTGTCAAACAAATCAACCCTACCATTATTTATGTATCCTTGACCGGATATGGCCAAACTGGGGACAAAAGCCTTAGCGCTGGGCACGACCTAAATTATATGGCAGAATCGGGACTATTAGGTATGCACCGAGATGAAAATGGGAAACCAATTTTGCCCGGCGTTTTGTGGGCAGATATTGTGGGTGGTGGCTACGATACCGCTATAAAAATTTTAGCGGCACTTTTGGCTAGAAACCTCTCCAATATGCCTGAAGCTCAATACATTGATAGTGATATTACGGCCAATATGAAAAAAATTACCCCAATTGCACAATATTTCAATCAAATACCCAATACCCCTGTTAGGAAATTGCTCTCGGGCGATATGGTCAATTATCAAATCTATCAAACTTCGGATGGACAATTCGTGGCTTTTGCAGGGCTAGAAGCTAAATTTTGGTCGGCCTTTGCCAACGCGATAGGCAGAGCGGATTGGGCTAAGAAATCTATGTTTGATTTGCATAGAAGTGCCTTTCCCCAAAAAGAACTCAAGGACGTATTCCTATCTAAAACAGCTGCAGAATGGTCGGAATTGAGCCAAAAATACGATTTGTGTATTAGTACCGTAAGCTAATTTCGAATTTTATAATATCAGAATGAAAATAATGACTCAAAGAACCAATACAACGTATCAAAAAATCATTGAAACCGGTATCGAAATTTTCAATGATAAAGGCTTTAGCCATACTGCTATGCGAGATATTTCAGAAAAAATGAACGTCAGTATTGGCAATGTGAGCTATCATTTCAAAAGCAAAGAAGATTTGATTTTAGCTATTTTAGAACGAATCAAAAGCGATATTCAAGAGCATACGCAAAAAATCAAAAACTTGCCGAGTCTTGAAAATTTATATAAATATTGGCTGCCTTGGCTTAGTTTGTATGCGAAATATAGATTTGTGGTGATTGATCAGGTAGAGATTCTTCGTCAATATCCAAAACTAAATACCGAGATAAGTCATTCTGTGGAAAAGCAAATTGATTTTCTACAATACATTCTTCGATATCTGATAACCACAGAGATAATAGAAAGACCAAAAAATGAAATCATTACCAAAAAATTAGCCGAAAATATTTGGTTATACCTCAATTTCTGGATGTCGCAGAGTTATATACGAAATAGGAGCTTGAGTATCAAATCATTTATCCAAGAAAGCCGAATTTCATTATCTATTATGCTCTATCCCTACCTTACCCAAAAAGGAAAAGAAACTCAAAAAAAGTTACGCCCCCTTTTGAATACAGCTCAAATCACATTGGAAGATTGGGCTTAGAAAATTAGAACCAATAATTTTTTTTTAAAATAAAATAATATCATTATGCAAGAAATTTTAAATACCGAAGAACATCAACTATTTAGACAGAGTTTCAAAGAATTCGTAAAAGCTGAGATAGTCCCAAAAAATGAACAATGGGAAAAAGAAGGCAAAGTAGGCAGAGAACTCTATGAAAAAATGGGTGCTATGGGATTTTTTGGAATTCATTGTCCTGAAGAGCTCGGCGGCAGCAATCTCGACTACTCCTATGCACGAATTATCAATGAGGAATTGGCGGCAGTGGGCGCTTCTGGTGTGGCTACTTCTTTGATGGCGCATATGTATTTGGCTATGATTTATTTACAAAAAAGTAAAAATCCAAAATTATTTGAGCAATATCTAAAACCCTCTATGGAGGGCAAGCTAGTAGGCGCATTGGCAATGACAGAGCCTGGAGCTGGTTCTGATTTGGCGGCTATTATATCTACTGCGGTAAAAGATGGCGACGACTATATTGTAAATGGCTCTAAAACATTTATTACCAATGGATACTACGGCGATTATATGGTGGCCGCAGTCAAGACCGACCCCAAGGCAGGCGGTGCGGGGATTAGTATGCTAGTGATCGATTTGGATCAGCCTGGGATCTCTAGAACCAAACTGAATAAACTAGGTATTCACGCATCGGACACCGCAGAGATAGGGATGGATAATGTAAGAGTGCCACAATCCAATTTGGTAGGTCAGGAAGGAATGGGCTTTTATTTTATGATGCAAAACCTAACGATAGAGCGAATGGGTATTGTATGGGGTGCACTAGGGGCGATGCAGTTTATTTTTGAAAAAACCTTGCAATATATGCAAGAGCGCGCTGCGTTTGGCAAGCCGATAAATAAATTTCAAGCACTTCGGCACAAAATAGTAGATTTAATGACCGAATATGAAGCCTGTAAAGCTTTTTCGGACGTTACCTCGTATCGAATGGTCAAAGGCGAACAAGTAGTAAAAGAGTGCAGTATGCTCAAAATACAGTCGTGTGAGTTGCTCAACAAAGTGGCTTACGAGTGTCTTCAAATGTTTGGCGGCTATGGATTTATAGAAGAGTATCCGATAGCTAGAGCCTATAGAGACGCTAGAATTCAAAATATATATGGCGGCACGTCGGAGATAATGAGAGAAATAGTGGCCAAATTGATATTTGATGGCGCAAGTTATGGATAAATATAAATAGGGATTTAGGGCACCTTGATATATAAATAGAAACCCTAACTATTGGATAAAAACGACTTTTGTAGCTGAAAATTCTTTTAAATCAGAGGTTTTTACCTTGCAATAAAATTCTGTTTCTCCTAGTTCAAATTCTATTTGCTCCAGTATTTCCTTATCTAAAATTATACTCAGGTTAAATTCATCTATATTCTTAGGATCGTCTCTTTCTGGTATCGTTTTTAAATTCAAAATAGGTATGAGATTTGAATTTGGCGGTATGATTTGTTGGTTATAAGTAATCGCTTTGTTGATTTTAAGTTCAACACTGCTCGGTAAAAAAGGATTTAAATAACTTACAGGACAAGGACTCAAAGCATATAGTGCATTAAGATTTATGGACTTCATTTGAGCTAATTCGTCTTTTGATACAATAGTTAAAAATATTGTTGAGTCTTTTTGAACAGAATCGATAGAGGGTTTGCTAGGATTATATATTACAAGTTCTTTAATTCCTATAATTCTATATTTGCCCTCTTTACAGCAGCCCAAAATAAAAAACAACAAATTTCCTGCAATTAGCAGTAAAGTAAAAATCGTCCTTTTCATATTTATTTAACATAATATTTCTTATCGAATCAACTCAATAAAATCATTTTACCGCCATTTTTTAGCTATACGCATTGCAGTTTCTAGCATATCGTCTTGCCATTGATTCACTTCAAGTATAGAGAGTGTATTTTGTACTTTGAATAGATTTATTTTTAATTGGTTTAAATTATCGCTATCTTCCAAAAGGGTAGAAAATAGTTCTTGCGCTCGATTTAATTCTTCCGATTCTATTGGCGTTGCGTATAGATGAATATCAGAATTCTCTTTGTTTGTAATAATAAGATCGCTTTTAGGTAGAGAAGTGGAGAAAACTATTTTTTGAATTTCCTCAAAATCATTTCTAAAATTTTGCTGCATTTGATCTGTAATCAAAGCATAGTCCATTTGCTCTAGGGTGATAAACTCAATACAAGGGCATAAAGGAATCGTTTTTTTTAATAAGGTCATTACTTCAGTAGGCACGCTATCATCGTGGGTATCTCTTCTGATTTTTTTCAGAGAAGATACTGTATCCCAGCTACCGCCAGAAATATGAATTTCTCGAACCTTATTTAGAGGATAAGACGCTAAAATCTCTTCCAAACGCAAATCAAAATTAACCATTTGGCAATAAATATTATGCAAATCCAATACAATAAAGCCTTGAACGGGACTTAATAATTTATCCAAAAATTCTCCGTGATATTTTACTTCTTCTATATTTCCGGCAAAAGCTAAATTTTCGAGCCCTACCGGACATTCTGAGGCTTCTTGAATTCTTTGTAGCCTATCTATTCCTATATCCAGAGTGATTTTATTCATCGGCACGGGAAGCGGCGCGCCACTATGAAAATCTCGCCCTGAGAAATACCCAAAATGTTCGGATATATGATGAAATTTTATTTTTTTAGAAATTCCTTTGAGTTGATTGAGCCATTCTTGCTGATTTTGGCTAAAATTGCCTTTCATCAACCCAAAAAATACGCCGTGTCCGATGAGTCTGTCTTTTTGGCTATAGGTTTGGAGTAGCTCCTGAAACCATTCTGGAATTTGGGGAAAGGGTAGGGTATCGAAGCTCCATTCTAGGGCTTCTACTTTTCCTGCTTCCAGCAATGGAAGTGCTGTAGTGAGCAAATGAGGATAGGGATTGATGGCTAAAGTGCTGTACATAATTTATTTATCCTTTACCACAAGGAGGGCAATCATAAATTACCCGAACTACTATTTCAGATTTCTTAGTTATTTTATCCTCTATTTTAACATAGTTGATGGATGCACCTCCTTCAACTTCATTTTTGATATAAGTTACGATACAATTTGAATCATTTTCGTATGCTAACATTTCATACCTAGATATGTTTCTATAATTACTATCCTGAGCGA
>JALOMB010000096.1 GCA_025455685.1 Chitinophagales bacterium
TTCATGTCCATGAAAAGTCCATCCATGATTAGGTTCAAAACGTTTGGTCTGAGGCTTAGCAATATCGTGAAGCAAAGCCGCCCATCGTAAATAAAGCTTATCTGACACTTTAGCGACATTGTCTAAGACTTCTAAGGTATGTAAGAAATTATCTTTATGTTGAAAGCCTTCTCTATACTCTATACCTTTAAGCAAGAGCAATTCTGGCATGACGTAGGGCATAAGGCCTAATTTATCAAGCATCAAAAGTGATGTGGACGGTTTCTCTGATAAAAGCATTTTATTGAGTTCGGTATGAATTCGCTCTTTTTTAATAATCTCTAATCTTTGAGCATTACTTAGTATGGAAGCCTGACTTTCTTGGGATATTTCAAACCCAAATCTTCCGGCAAATCGGACTGCTCTCAACATTCTCAATGGATCGTCATTAAAAGATACATTTGGATCCAAGGGCGTCTGAAGAATTTTGTCTTCAATATGCTTTATGCCTTGATACAAGTCAATAATGGTACCATAATCGGTTTCATTTAAACTCATAGCTAAGCTATTGATCGTGAAATCCCTTCTTGCTATATCTTCCTCAAAACTACCTAGAGATACGATAGGATTTCTGCTTTCACGCTGATACGATTCTTTTCTCGCTGAGACAAACTCATAATTTTTGTTTTCGTAATGAAAATGAGCCGTACCAAAGCTTTTAAATATGCTTACTTTTACTTTTGAAGTTAGTTTTTCGCTGACCTGTTGACAAAAAGCCAAAGCATCGCCCACTACCATAATGTCGATATCATCTACTTCGAGATTCATAATGAAATCCCTGACACATCCTCCTACGAGATATGCTTTTACAGATTGTTTCTTTGCGATTTCATGACAAATCGTTACGACGGGGTCTATTAACGTATTTTTCATTCAGAAAATTTAAGAAGTTCTGATTCAATTTCTGATTTAGTTAAGGTTTTTTTGACTGTCAGTATCGAATTTGTAGCTTGACCGCCACCATTTCCATAACCTAAGTTTTGAAGATGTTTGACGAAATCATTCGCTTTAAATCTATTGGAATCTACTAAATCATTGCTACATGAAACTAACCAAACATCTTGATTTTGTTCGTTTTTAGTGAGGATCAAAGCGATTGATTCAGGAGATTGATGACGCAAATACAGCGTAATATGCTTCGCTAAATTGATACCAGATTCTTCTATCTCAGCTATTATCGTTTGAAATTTACCTGTTATCTTAGTTTGATGCAATAAATCTTTAGCGAGTAATACCGCATATTTCCCTTGGATATACTCTAGAGATTTCTGAGCAGCGGATTTCTGAGCTTGTAGCGTTTCGATTGATTGAATAAGATTTTGAGGTTTTTTGAGCAATTCATTAACTTTATTGTATTCTTGTTCGAAAAATTGGAAATATTCGATAACGCGTGCAGATGTCAAAGCGACAATCCTACGAATACCAGAAGCAATAGAGGTTTCAGATTTAATTTTAAAAAATTCTATATCGGCTGTATTTGCGACATGAGTACCGCCACATAATTCCTGAGAATAAGACTCATCCATGATGACTACGCGGACTTTTTCTCCATATTTCTCACCAAAAAGCGCCATGACGCCTCTTTTTTTAGCTTCATCCAAAGGAATATCGGACAAAATCTCAATTGGAATTTGTGCTGCTATCTTATCATTGACTATTTTTTCGACTTTTAGAATTTCTTCAGGTGATAATTTCTGAAAATGTGAAAAATCAAAACGCAATTCATGATATCCAACCCATGAGCCTCTTTGTTCGACATGACTTCCCAAAACAGACCTAAGTGCTGCATGCAGCAAATGCGTCGCAGAGTGATGCTGGGCAATGGCACGACGTTTCTCTGTATTAATTTTAGCAGTTATCGGTGCATTTAAATCATCCCAAAGCGAATGAGACACATGAATATTGGTTTGATTTTCTTTAATCGTATCGATGATATCTATTTTTTGACCATTGTTTAGTTCTAGCCACCCAGTATCTCCAATTTGACCGCCACTCTCAGCATAAAAAGGCGTTTTGTCTATGACTAAATGATATAATGTCTCATCTTTGACTTGTACTTGTCTGTATTTCAGCAGATTGCTTTGCGTTTGAGTTTCTGTATAGCCTTCGAAACTACTTTCAGAAATATCTTTGACCGTGATCCAATCTCCAAAACTCATTTTTTGTGCATTTTTACTACGCTGCTTTTGCTCGTTAAGTGCAGCTTGGTATGCCGGCAAATCGACAGAAAAACCTTTTTCTTTTGCCATGAGTTCGATTAAATCCAAAGGAAATCCGTAAGTATCAAATAGTGTAAAACAAGCATCTCCATTGAGAAGCTTTGTAGTGGATTTATCCATCAAATCTTGAAGCAAGGTAATTCCTTGAGATAAAGTACGCAGAAAACTCTCCTCTTCTTCTTTAAGTACTTTTTCCACAAAGGCCTGCTGCAAAGCAACTTCAGGAAAAACAGGCTTATATATCGATACAATAACCGCCACTAATCGATACAAAAATGGCTGCTTGAGTTCTAAATAAGAATATCCATAACGAATTGCTCTTCGTATAATTCGTTTAATGACATAGCCTGCTGCATTATTATCGGGGATTTGTCCATCAGTTATCGTCATGACTATCGTTCGAATATGATCGGCAATAACCCGAAAGGCAATATCTGACATTTCTTGAGTACCTCGATATTTGATTTGGCATATATTTTCGATAGCCTCAATGATTGGTACAAACAAAGAAGTATCGTAATTCGAAGATTTCCCTTCCAAAATACGCAACAAACGTTCAAATCCCATACCCGTATCGATATGCTTATTAGGCAATAGCGTTAAACTACCATCTTTTTTTCTATTATACTGCATCATGACAATATTCCAAATCTCTATGACATCAGGATGATCGGCATTGACTAGAGATTTTCCGTCTTGGTTTATAATTTCAGCTTGGGATCTTCCGTCATAATGAATTTCACTACAAGGCCCGCAAGGCCCTATTTCTCCCATTTCCCAAAAATTATCTTTTTTGTTTCCTTTGAGAATTTGTGCTTCAGGGATGAACTTCTTCCAAATGTCCCATGTTTCCGTATCAAATGCTAAATTTTCTTTTTCATCACCCTCAAATACGGTGACATATAACCTAGATTTGTCTAGCTTATATACCTCTGTGAGCAACTCCCAGGCAAATTGGATAGCTTCTTCTTTGAAATAATCTCCAAAAGACCAATTTCCAAGCATCTCAAAATAAGTATGGTGATAATGATCCCATCCTACTTCTTCTAAATCATTGTGTTTTCCACTAACTCTTATGCATTTTTGCGTGTTCGCAATTCTTGGATAAGGTGCTGTTTGCTGTCCCAAAAAATAAGATTTAAAGGCAATCATACCTGAATTGACAAAAAGCAAAGTTAAATCGTCTTTTAGCACGACAGGTATGGCCGGTACTACTTTATGACTTTTTGATTCAAAATATTGTAAAAATTGAGTTCTAACGGAATTGTAATTCATAAAATTTTTGATCTGTATAATTTTATTGACTTATTTAAAATAGATTTCTTTAATTTGCAAATCTAAATATTTTTTTTTGAAAAAATAGCTTTGTTCCTAAAATGGCCAAAAAGAATAAAATAAAGTTTAATCCTAACACTTTGCGTTTCGAGCAATATAAAAAAAGCTGGCGTGAAACTGCATTAGAAGTAGCTATGTATGCTTCTGGGATTATTGTTTTTTCTTTTATTGCTATTATGATTTCTCATAAATTTTTTCCAAGTCCAAACGAAGCTAAGCTCATTAAACAAATAGATTTTCAGAATAAACAAATCGAAAGTTTGAATAAAACCTTAGATTTCGTCATCAATGATTTGAATATTCTCAAAGATAAGGATAAAAATCTATATCGTGTCATTTACCAAAAAGAACCAATAGATGACAAAAATTTTAGAATTCTCTCAGCCAAAGATTCTGCATATTTTGCCAATCTTAAGAAAAATTCAAATTTCTCCAATATAATTGATTTAATCGAAAAAATTAATTTGGTACTCCGAAATATGGAAACCCAAAATAAATCCTATAATGATTTAATACTTTTGGTCGAAAAGCGTCAAGAAATGATTAATTCTATTCCTTCAATACAGCCTATCGCAAATAAAGACTTAACTCGAATTTCTTCAGGATACGGTTGGCGAATTCACCCAATATACAGAATTCAAAGACTTCATACCGGTATTGATTTCACTGCGCCAAAAGGTACTGCCATCTATGCCACCGCAGACGGATCAGTAGAGGTAGCCAGCAATCAAGGAAATGGCTATGGCAATGAAATAATCATAGACCACGGTTACGGCTATAAAACGAGATATGCCCACTTGTCGAAATTTTATATAGCCAAAGGACAAACCATCAAAAGAGGTCAAAAAATTGGCGCCGTAGGCTCTACAGGAGCCTCAGTAGGTCCTCACTTGCACTATGAAGTCGAATATCTAAATGAAAAAATCGACCCAGCCCTATTCTTCTTCAACGATATTAACTCAGCACAATATCAAGAATTAATCAATATAACAAACTCTGGAGGACAATCCTTTGACTAAATTATGGAACAAGAATTAGAACAAATCAATGCACAAAACGGACATAAGAAAAATAAAATCTCTTATTGGAATTCGATATTTAGTATATCCACGGTACTTTTTTTCACTGGATTTCTGAGTTTGTTTATCTGGATTTTCAAACAAAAATCAGACATCCTCAAGGAATCTGTTCATATTCAAGTAGAACTAATCGATACAAATTATCAAGAATACCTCAATCTCATTAATTTAGTCAAAACAATGCCTGCTGTGAAGGATGCCGCCTATATATCCAAAGATTCTGCAGCCATTAAGCTCAAACGAGAAATCAACGAGGACTTCGTAGAAATTCTAGGATATAATCCTTTATTCAATAGTCTTGATATCAATATTAAAGCAGATTTCTTTCAAAATGATATCTTAGAAGAAATCAAAAACAAGTTAGAAACCAATTACATTGTTAGAGATGTCAATTATCCCAAAAATGTCAGTAAAGCACTTGAAAAAAACATGCGTAAATTTTCAATTTATATTGGAGCTATTGCCTTATTTTTACTTATTATCGCTATAATTTTGATAGACTCTACCATTCGTTTGGCGATGTATTCTGATAGATTTATCATCAAAAGCATGCAACTCGTTGGGGCTACGAAATGGTTTATCATCAAACCTTATATCATCAAATCAATCTTAAATGGTATTTTTTCTGCTTTTTTAGCGATATCTGCACTTTTATTAATCATGCTGCTCATCTCTAAATACACCGACGTAATTGATATCGTCGAAGAGTTAGACAAATTAGCCTTAATTTTTGGAGGATTGGTATTTTTAGGGATTTCGATATCTTCGCTCAGTACATTTTTCGCAGTACATAAATACCTTAGAACCAAACTTGATAATTTATTTTAAAATTCTATATCAAACTTTTAAACAATTTAAATTTTATGAGTTATAAATCACCATTTCAAAAGAAAAATTTCGTCCTTTTTACCTTAGGTTTTTTCATCGTTGTTATAGGATTATTCCTGATGATAGGAGAAAACAATAATATACCCTATTCAAAATTTCCAGAACATGATATTTATAGTGTACGTAGAATTATTGTCGCACCTATTGTGATATTGTTCGGATTTGGCGTTACTTTTTGGGGCATTTTTAAAAAATAAGTAGTGACTTGGTTTGAAGCAATCCTAATTGCCATAATTGAAGGTCTTACAGAGTTTCTGCCGGTTTCTTCGACTGCGCATATGATTTTTTTAAGCAGTATTTTTGGCATTCAAGACGAATCCTTCGTCAAACTTTACCAAGTATCGATTCAATTTGGTGCTATTCTCAGTGTAGTATGGCTCTATAGACATTTGTTTTTTGATTTTTCATCCTTTGATTTCTATAAGAAAATTATTCTAGCTACAGTGCCTGCATTGATTTTGGGTAAATTATTCGATGACAAGATTGATGCAATACTCGAAAAACCTTTGCCTATTGCTATAGTTTTGGTTTTAGGAGGAATTGTCATGCTTTTCGTCCATAATCTCTGGACTAAGCCCCACATACTATCTACCAAAAGCATCACCTACAAACAAGCCATAACCATAGGAATCTGGCAGTGTTTGGCTATGATGCCTGGCACTAGTCGCTCTGCAGCCTCTATCATTGGCGGATTATCACTTGGTTTTGACAAAAAAACGGCATCTGAGTTTTCTTTTTTTCTCGCTGTACCAACTATGTTTGCGGTGACCTGCTATTCTCTTTTTCTCAAATCATGGGAAATTTCTTCAGAGCAAACCCAAAAAGGATTTATGATGCTTAGTCAAAATCAGGAACTCCTAGCGATGTTTCTAGTAGGCAATTTCATAGCTTTCCTAGTATCTGTGTTTGCTATTAAATTTATGATGAATCTACTTCAACAGTTTGGATTTAAAATATGGGGATGGTATAGAATAATCCTAGGAATTTGTCTTATACTTTATTTTTATTTGAGATAATGTCTTATAATTTCTCCAAAGAAGAACTTAGCCTTGGTGCAGTAATTCCTATCAATAAACCTTTGACGTGGACAAGCTTCAATGTAGTGAAAAAAGTAAATTTCGCGCTAAAAAAGGCTAACATAGTCACTAAAATAGGTCACGCTGGCACACTTGACCCTTTGGCTACGGGTCTGCTCATATTATGTACCGGCAAGAAAACCAAAACCATTGAATCTATTCAAATTCAACCTAAAACCTATATCGCTACCATATATCTAGGCGCTATAAGACCTAGCTATGACAAAGAAACAGAAATCACA
>JALOMB010000097.1 GCA_025455685.1 Chitinophagales bacterium
TAGAAAAATTAGTGCCAACTGAGAAAAGTACAAAAATGAACCTACAACTCATAAATCAATTAAATTAGCAAAATTGTCCAAATTTTGGGGTACTCCTTAGTTTGCAATTTTTTTTGCTTTATCCACATTAAACAAACTATCATTAGTTTGTTTATAGATTTCATAAAATTCGAGAGCTCTGGCATAATCACTTTTAAATTTATAAATCTCATAAAGATTTTTACTCAACATTTGTATTTCTCTAAATGCACTTATGTTTTTAGCTATATCTAAACCATATTTTGCATATTTTATGCTTTTATTATAATCTTTTTGTTTTCTATAAATATCAGCTATACCATTCAAGCTAATAACTATACTTTGCTTATCTTTTAATTTTTCAGAAATTTCTAAACTTTTTTGATAATAATTTAGAGCCTCATAGTATTTATTCTGATTATTATAAATATTACCTATACCAGATAGGCTTACAGCTATACCTTGTTTATTTTCTAGTTTTTCTCTAACTCTCAAACTTTTTTGATAGTATTCCAGAGCTTTGGAGTAATTTTTTTCAGCGTCATAAATTGCACCTATACCATTTAAATTGTTAGCAATGCCTTGATTATCTCCTATATTCATTAAGATATCTAAACTATTAAAATAAAACTCCAAAGCCTTTGAGTAGTTGCCTTGAATATCATAGATACTACCTATCCCATTCAAACTATTAGCTATTCCTTGCTTGTCCTTTATCTTTTCATTTATAGTCAGACTTTTAAGACTATATTCTAAAGCCTTTGGATAATTACCTTGATACTTATAGACAATGCCTATGTTATTCAATGAAATAGCCACCCTTTGCCTATCTCCAAGCTTTTCTAAGATTTTTAGACTTTTTGAATAACTCTTTATTGCCTTAATATAATCTCCTTGATTTCGATAAATATTAGCAAGATTATTTAGAATAGCAGCAACACCTAACATATCTTTTATTTTTTCTGAGATGTTTAAACTTTTAAGGTATTTTTCTATGGCTTCTGGGTATTTACTTTGCAGAAAAAGAGAATTACCTTGATTTTTAAATCCCCTCGCTTTTCCTTTTTGATAATTTATTTTTTCACTAGCATCTATAGCTTTTTTGGCATACAAAAATGAATTGTTAGGTTGAATATTGTGAAACTGGAATGCTAAATCATTTAAGATGTTAATATAATTTGTGTCTATTTTTATTTTAGACATATTTTCGTATTTTGATAAAACTCCAAAGAGGCTATCAATAGTTTTATTTTGTGCGCTCACATCAAAAAAAACACACAATAAAACAAATGAGAAGTATATTTTTTTCATACACTTAAATTTGTTGAAAGATACGGGATTTTTTAGAATTACCAAGCTGATTTCACCAAATACACTGCTAATCTTTGGTTTCTTGGGGAAAAATATCCGCTACATCTAGGCTAAAACCGCTTAACATTTTGGATTTGATTTCGCCGTTTTTCTTGGCTTCCGAGTAGATTTCGTATTTGCCGGTCTCGTTTAATACTTCCACAGTGATTTTTTCTTTTTTAGGATAGACTGCCCAAAATTCTTGTACGCCTTTTTCGGCATAAATTCTGTGTTTTCTATCGCGCTCTTTTTTCTTGTTGCCGGGCGACCAGACTTCCACCACTAAATCCGGCGCGCCATTGGCTTTTTTTCCATCTAAAATTTCTTGGCGACTGATGGAAACAAAGACCACATCAGGAACCATTACATTATTTTCGTCTAAGACGACATCAAACGGGGAAATAATCACTGTACCCAATTGATGCTTTTTGGCATAAGATTTCATCGCGGCACAGAGTTCAAAAGTAACTTCTTGGTGGATTTGTTCGGGACTTGGCATAATAAATAATTGATTTTCAAGGATTTCTACTCGAATTTGAAGGTCGGAGGGAAAATATTTAAGTAAATCTTTGTAAGTCCAATGATAATCCGCCGGAAAATTATCAGCAATGGCTTGAATGTCTGCCACCGTGTACGAATGTTTGCGGGTATAATACAAAGGAGGTTCTGAAACTTCATTTTCACTTTCCTCTAAATCTTCGGTATCTTCCTCATTATCAATAGATTGTGTAGTATCATTTACTAATTCGGCAGTAGCGACAAAGCTCAAATTAGGCACAAAATATTTTAAAAACTCTTGAGCTTTGACTTCATCAGGAATATCTAAGAGAATTTTTGACATAAATTTTTATTTTCTGAATTACAAATTAAAACATTTTTTCCACAAAATACATATCCACTTCGCCCATATTTTTGATGGGGATTTTTCCGCGATATGTACATTGGAATTGGTCTTTGATGAGTTCATAAGTTGTACCGGAGATATTGACCATTCCCGCTTCCCCGCTACTTTCCATTCGTGAAGCAACATTGACGGCACTTCCCCAAATATCATAAGCAAATTTGCTTTCACCCACTACTCCGGCTACTACTTTGCCGGTGTGAATTCCTAATCGACATTCAAAATAAGGCTGATTATTGGCTATTTGGGTTTGTTTGTATTCAGCCATCCAGGTTTGAATCGCAAAGGCGGCATTGATTGCATCTAGGGCGTGGGTTTGATTGATAATCGGAATGCCACCCGCACACATATAGGCATCGCCAATGGTTTTGATTTTTTCTAAATTGTATCGAGCAATAATTCTGTCCATCGCCATAAATACTTTGTCGAGTTCTTCGACAATTGCCTCCGCTTCCATTCCTTGAGTAATGCTGGAAAAACCCTTGAAATCAGTAAATAATATGGTGGCTTGTTCGAAAGGTTTGGGTTTCACTTTGCCTTTTTCTTTAAGCTCCTCGGCTACTTCTTTGGGCAAAATATTCAAGAGTAATTCTTCGGTGCGTTTTTGGGCTTGGCGCAAAGCCAAAGCCGATTTTACCCGCGCGATGAGTTCCAAACGACTCACCGGCTTTTTGATATAATCCATTACCCCCGCTTCAAAGGCTTTTTTGAGTTGCGTATCTTCGGTTTCGGCGGTTTGCATAATGACTGGAATATCGCGGGTAAGTTCCTGATTTTTAAGGGCTTGCACCAATTCCAAACCATCCATTACCGGCATATTCCAATCGGTCAAAATCAAATCAGGGAGATTTTTCTCAATGATTTTGAGGGCTAATTGTCCATTTGCCGCTTGTAATAATTGATAATCAGGATTTTCTTGTTCCAAATAATCGGCGATAATGTCGATATTATCGCTTTCGTCATCTACTATAAGGATAGTTGCTTTCATTTTTATTTTTTCGTTTTAAATGTATCACAGTCCGCTGGACTGTATGTGTTTTATACCATCTCAGTCCGGCGAACTGAGTTACAAAAGCATAGCCAATAATTCGGTATATTTTGCTTCATCTAATTGACTAATGGCTTCGATTAAGGCAGTTTTCCAAATTTCTATATTTTCACTTCCGCCAATAGTATTGACCAGTTTTCGCAATTTTCTATCGCCTAAATTATTGGTAAACTCCTGTAAATCAGTTAGATGTGTTTGTAATTGGGTTTTATCAGCCTCTGACAATATGGGCATACTTGTTTGGTTTTCTGACTGCTTTGCAGGGGAAGCCGTAGTTTGGGGAGCTTCCAACAAATCAAAATAAAAAGTGCTGCCTTTGCCTACTTCCGATTCGATGCCTATTCTAGACTGATGGGCTTCTACCATTGTTTTACAGAAAGTCAATCCAATCCCGACCGACTTTGCCGCGCCTAAGCTCTTGGCATCAGGGTTAGAAAAAGGCAAGAAAATATCTTCAAATTTGTCTTGGGGAATACCTTGCCCATTGTCTATGACCATTACTCGCCATTTCCCCTCCATCATTTCAGCTTTGAGGGCAATTTTCCCACCATTTTCCGCCGAAGCCGTGTATTTGACCGCATTGCTCAATAGATTTTCCAAAACGCGTTCGATGTATTTGTATTCAAACAAAGCGAGGGCTGATTCAGGTACTTGGTTTTCGATGAGGGGCAAGTCTTTTTTGGCTTCGCTGATAACGCTAATCGCCTCATTTACTGCCTTATACATCGAATTAGGCAAAGGATTGATTGCCAATTTATCCGCTCGATACACATCCATTATATCATCAATCAAAGCAAACATTACCTTAGCCCTTTGGTGAATCAAAGCAAGTCTGGCCGCTTCACTCAGTTTGGGATAATCGGCTTGACTATAATTCAAAATCGGGTTCAAAGGATTACGCAAATCGTGATTGACTGCCGAAATCATCAAATCTTTGGTAGATTGGAGGGCTTGTAGCTCTAGATTGCGCGACTCTACCACTTCGTTTTGCTGGCGCAGTTCTTCCGAGAGGGCTTCGAGTTCTTGGTTTTTTTCTTCCACAGCTTCTTTCTGCTGCATCACAACTTCACTTTGTTGACGCAGTTCTTCCGAGATAGCTTCCAACTCTTGGTTTTTGGTCTCGACTACCTCATTTTGCTGGCGCAGTTCTTCAGCTAAACTTTCTAGCTTGTGCGTTTTTTCGGTGAGGTCTTTGGCTTGATTTTGCACCTGTTCTTTTATTTTTCTTTCTTTTCTTTGAGATTGGAAAAAATAATAGATAAAGCCCAAAGCTAAAATGAAGAGAGCTGCCAAACCATAGAAAAAATATTGTTGTTGTTGTCTTTTTATCTCTGATTCTTCAATTTGCGCCTCAATCTGTTTTTCTTTAAGTTTAGAATTTTCAGCCTCTAAACGAGCTTTTTGCGCTAAATTTTGGATACTATCTCTTTCAACCTTACTTATCGCTTGTTTGGCTAAGTCCTCAAGTCTTTTGGCTTCAAGCTCTTTAGACTTAGTTTCAGCTTTTTGCTTTTCTAATTCTAGTTTTTTCTTTTCTATGTCAGAAACTTCTATTTGCCTTTTTTGAATTAATGAAATAATAGGATATGCTCTTGAAAGTAGCCTATTATCTTCGGAGATTCTTGCAGACAAATTTGCATATTTACCAGCTATATCTAAACTATTTTTTTGTTGGTAATATTCGGCTAACTCAATATAACATTCAGCCAAATCATTATTATCGTTTTTTATAGTATCATTTTTTAGAGATGATTCTAACCAAATAATCAATTTTGATACATCATAGTTCAGTATCTTCTCGGCTTTAATTAGCCTTAATATATTGATAATGCCTTCTATTTTATAATTCTCTGAGGCTTTTTCATACCAATATACCGCAGAATCATAATTATGCTTTATGTACTGATTCGAGTTATCTACAAAAAAATCACCTAATCTTTTCTGAACATCAGAGTTTTTTGTATTAGCTTCTGTTCTCAAGGAAAAATACAAAATACTATCATTGTATCTTGAAAAATTAGCTATCTCGTTAGTTTTAGGTAGGTTGCTATTCTTAATTTTATTGAAAAAAATAAACTCTTTACCCTGTGAAAAGTCAGATAAATTTGAGTAAAATAACTTCAAATTTCTTCCAAATCTATGACTAGCAGCTTTCATTACTTTATCTGAAAGTTTATTATAAATTTCACTTGCAGATATAGTTTTTTGTTTATTCTCACTTAACAATAAAGTTAAATAATAACTAAATAAACCACGCTCTAAGGCCTCATCTTCTAAAGATTCATTCGGAAAAAAAATACCTAAATAAGCATTTGATGGATTATTATATGCTTGAGAATGCTCAAAAGAAAGTTTTAATTTTTCTCTATTTATTTCACAAGTGGGCTTTATTTGATTCTTGAAACTACCCGATGTTGAAAAAAAAATTTGCATTGCATCTGCAATGAATAACAAGTGAGAGAACTTAACTTGATCTAGTAATTCTTTTATTTGTGTTTCTGATAAAAGTGAATTTTTATTACTTGCCATAGCATCCGAAGGTATTATGTTACCTTTAGTAAGATTTATATCATCTTCATCTATCGTTGCAAGACCAGAATAATATATTAACAAATTATCTATATTATTCTTAGATTGCAAAGATTTAAAACTATTTACTATTTCTTGACGTGTAGGGTTAGTCAACAAGTCCACATTTTCTTTTGAAAAATAATATTTTCCTATTAGAATATCTCTCATAGCTAAACCATCATTTATGCTAAAAGATAAATCATTTATTTTCTCATCTTTATATTCATTTATACAAATAATTAAGGCATAATACTTACAATTAAATTCATCTTGGTGGTTAGCAGTATCATTTGAAGTTATAGATTGTGCATATAGACCAATAATACTACCTAAGAGAAGTAGAAGGTTCAGTAAGCAAAATAATCGTTTTAAATATTGATAGTTCATTGCTTAGAAGCTGTTTTAAAATGATATTAACTGCAATTTCAAAATTTAACCTTTTGAATTTTTATAAAAACTCATATTATTTAAATATTTATAAATAATTGGTTATCAAATAGTTACATAAGAATTAGTATAGGTGCGTTGGGCAATGTAGGCGGAGTCAATGACTTGTGCGCAGACCTCAGTCCCTCCGCCCTCTCCGAAGGCGAGGACTAGGATAAAGAAAAACTTCGCTATTGCAAACTTCGGCAAAGTTCGAAACTTTGCCAAAGTGGAGAGATTTAAAAGCGCTAAGCCCGAACTGATAGCTATAGGCAAGCCAAATAGGGATTTGTGATACATCATCAGCCAAAGTATAGTCAATACTCAAGCAAGTTAGGGTTTATCGGTTGAATTGGCAATCAAGTTAGGGGATTTTTTTTCTATTCTTGAACTTTGAAGTATTCAAAAGTCTATAATTTTCAATGCTTGATTCGGGTTGGTATTGAGTTTAGCCATTTACAAAATACATCTCCACTTCACCCTTGTTTTTGGCTTCAATTTTCCCACGATAAGTACATTGGAATTTATCTTTGACCAATTCATAAGTTACTCCCGA
>JALOMB010000023.1 GCA_025455685.1 Chitinophagales bacterium
TTGTGATAGCTTTATTTATTATTATTTGTTTGTGAAAGATACTACGAAAAAAGATAGTTTCTTGACGATATGCAAAAATCAGCCTATTGTATTTAATGGCATCACTCGAAATACAACTGGAATTTATAAAGACACCTTAATCAATTCCCAAGGCTGTGATAGTTTCCTTTATTTGCATTTGACTGTAAAAGATACTACCTTTAAAATTATCTACGACACGACTTGCAAAAATTCACCAAAACTCTTCAATGGTAATCTACTAAACACAACAGGACTTTACAGAGATACTTTAATGAACACCAAAGGTTGTGATAGCTTTATTTACTATCATTTGTTTGTGAAAGATACGACGAAAAAAGATATTTATCAAACGATTTGCGTTAATCAGCCAATAACATTTAATGGTATTTCTAGAAATGTAGCAGGTTTGTATAAAGACACCTTAATCAATTCCCAAGGATGTGATAGCTTCCTTTATCTTCACCTCACGGTCAACGATACTACATTCAAACACATCTACGACACCACCTGCTTCAATCACCCCGTAGTCTTCAACAATCAATTGCTCAACCAAAGCGGACTCTATCTAGATACTTTAATGAACGCCAAAGGCTGCGATAGCTTAATATATTATCATTTATTTGTGAAAGATACGACGAAAAAAGATAGTTTCTTGACGATATGCAAAAATCAGCCAATCGTCTTCAACGGAATCACTCGAAACACCACTGGAATTTATAAAGACACCTTAATCAATTCCCAAGGCTGTAATAGTTTCCTTTATTTGCATTTGACTGTAAAAGATACTACCAACAAACACATCTACGACACCACTTGTAAAAATTCACCAAAACTCTTTAATGGAGTAAATAGAAATGTGACCGGACTTTACAGAGATACTTTAATGAACGCCAAAGGTTGTGATAGCTTTATTTACTATCATTTGTTTGTGAAAGATACTACAAAACAAGATATTTATCAAACGATTTGCGTTAATCAGCCAATAACATTTAATGGCATTTCGAGAAATGTATCAGGCATCTACAAAGATACTTTGGTGAATGCTCAGGGCTGTGATAGTTTTGTTTACTTACACTTAACTGTGAATGATACATCTAGCTTCAGCTATAGTCATTGGATATGTGAAAGCAACCCATATTATTATAATAATCAATATTTAAATAAGTCTGGTATTTATAGAGATACGCTTTCCAATTCTCTAGGATGTGATAGTTTCGTTTATTTGAATTTGACTGTGTATAGTCCTATAATTCAAGACAAAGATACTCAGGCTTGCGAATCTTTTGTTCACAAAGGAATTACCTTCACCTCCAATGCTCTATTGTTAGATACTTTGTATAATTTTAGAGGCTGTGATAGTGTATATATTTTGACGGGTTTAGAAATCCATAAACCTTATATCAAGCCGGTAGATACGATAAATGGTTGTCTAGATGTATTTTATGCAGGTGCTTATTATTATAGAGATACCACAATACTTCATATTGAACCTAAATCGGTATTTCCTTATTGTGATAGTACTTATCAAGATAAATTCCTAAAAGTCAACCCACTACCTAGTGCTAGACTTTCTGTATCCCCAGACACCTTAGTGAAAAAAGGAACAGAAATTACGCTTGAAGCTTCAGGAGGTATAAAGTATATCTGGAGTCATACATCACAAACCAATGCTATCCTAAAAGAAACTATAGACGAGCCAACTTATTACGAGGTAGTTGTTGTGGATAAAAATCAATGTGATACGATGATTCGTATCTATGTAGATGTAGAAATCAAAATTGATATTCCCGAGGTGTTTTCTCCTAATAATGATGGTAGAAATGATGTATTTAAGATTGCTGTAGAAGGCGATATCAAAATATTTGATTTCAGAATCTTCAATCGTTGGGGACAAGAAATCTATCACTCTATAGATCCAAATCCAGAGTGGGACGGTAGATATAACGGAGAGTTTGTACCACAGGGATCTTATGTATATCAATTTGAGTATTTATATAAATTAAAAAGAGTAGTGAAGCGAGGTAGCGTTTCCGTTATAAAATAAGCAAGAATGAAGGTAAATCAAATCATAGGCATAATTATAGTTAACTTGATTTTAAACAATCTTACGGCACAAGATTTAGTATATTCTCAGTTTTATGCAGCTCCCTTGGTTACTAATCCAGCATTAACAGGAGACTTTGATGGAAATATAAGAGTTTCTGCGAATTATAGAGGCCAATGGGACAATATTGATGATAATTCATTTCTCTATAGTACGCCTAGTTTATCTTTTGAAGCTTCAATACCAGAAAGAAATATAGCCTTTGGAGTTGTGGTTATCAATGACCAAACGAATAATAAAATATTTAATACCTTTGAAGGTGGTTTATCATTTGCATATACGCTAGGATTAGAGAAATTCAAACTATCTATGGGACTTCAAGGATGGTATAAGCACACTTATTTTGATCAAAGCAGAATTAGACAAAGCATTTTAATTAGCGAACCCAATTTAGCGGAGACTTTTAGTGGTTTTGATGCAAATGCTGGTTTTTTTGCTACGCATAGTCTAGCAAATGAAAAGTCTTCTATTTTCTATGGTGGGGCAGTACATCATTTGTTTGCACCCGTGGATCAAGTATCACAATCTGACCAAGTTCAGTTTACTCGACCTATGAGATATACGCTACAAGGAGGAGTTTCACTTAATATCAAAGATCTATATCAACTTATTCCTAGTTTTTTAGCGACGTATCAAAATAATTTTATTCAGTTAAATCTAGGGACTAATCTAGGCTTTCACTTTATGTATGATGCGAGAGATAGACCAGAAGGGACTATTTTTGGAGGAGTTTGGCTGAGAAGTAATGAACTAAGGATGGAGTCGATTATTCCTACTTTGGGGATTCAATATCAGCGCTTCAAACTAGCCGTATCATACGATATGACGGTTAGCCCTTTGGCAGCAGGCTCCTCAGCAAGACCAAATACCTATGAAATATCCTTTAGCTATATTCTAAAAAATGAGTTTAGTCGAGACTATCAATGCTATTCTATTCGCTATTAAGATTTATTGTCCATTAAACTAACTTTTTGCCATTTATTGATAAATGACTTGGCACTTCGCGACACTGCGATGGACACAGGTTTCTCACTTAAAAACTGAATTTGTGATTTAGCAGAATTCCAACTCTGTATTTTTAAAAAATTCACTATATAAAATCTATCTATTCTGTTCAAATGCTTGAAATCTATGAGTACATCTTGCATTTTTTTTAAAGAACAAGTTAGCAATTTACTACTTCCATCCGAAAAGTACATCATGCAATAATTTCCTTCTGAATGAATGTAAATCAATTTTTCAATATCAATTTTAAAATTATCCGTTCCGTTTTTAAAGAAAAAAAACTTGGGCGCTAATGGCTTTTGATCTTGAAATTTATTAAGAGAAGTCATCAATACTTCCATTGACCAAGGTTTGGAAATGAAGGATAAGACGCCTAATTCAATGGCTTTTTGCGCATGTTCAAATTTCGTCTCTGCGCTAAGCAAAATTACAGGTACATTTATATCCATAGATTTAAGAGCTTCTATCATCTCCAATCCATTCATTCTAGGCAATTGAATATCTAGAAATATGCCATCAATTTCATTGTTCTTTAGAATTTGAATAGCTTGCTCAGCATGACTAGCTGTATGGATTTTGGAACAAAGGTTGGTGTCTAGCAAATCCATATAGAGCAATTCTCTAACTTTGGTTTCGTCTTCTACGATTAAAATATTTAGCTGGCTTAGAAACATAATTAGTAATTGAAAAACGTAATCAAAAATATGATATTAAACTATAAAAGCTACTTAATTTTGATAAAACCCCCTTTTTTTTGATAAAATGTCAGGCTTTTATATCGGATTACTTAGTAATTATCAAATATGCTCTAGTCCCAGTATAAGGTTTAACTTCTTCGAAATCAGTATAGTATATCTCAGAATAGAGTTTTTTATTTTCTTTCAAAATTTCGATTTGCTGTTGTAGCACTTTTAATCCAGTTCCAGATGAATGTTGACTGTATTTAACGGACTCTTTTCGTCCTACACCGTTATCGGTTACAGAGATTATTAAGTTGTTTTTAAATTGACCTATATAAATTTTGAGTTCCCAGGATTTATCTTCGGGTAAATGATTTAATCCATGTTTCAAGGCATTTTCTACCAAAGTATGAATACATAATCCGGGAATTTCAAAAGAAAGTGGTGTGTTTGAGCGAATAATGATTTTATACTGTAGTTTTTCGAATCGTAGGTTTTCGATAGATAGATATTTTCGAATGAAATTGAGTTCAGTTTCTATTGAATTCATCATATTATCATGACTGATTAAAGCAATTCTATGCAAATCTGCCATATCAATGAGATATCGTGATGCTAGTTTATACTCACCTTTTCTAATGAGATAGTTAATATTGGTTGTCGCATTAAATGTGAAATGTGGAATATACTTGGATTTGAGTACTTGAACCTTCAAATTATTTAAGTCTTGAGCAGTTTGTAATTTCTTCAAATAATTTTCGTTCTGTTTTTTTAATAATTCTTTGTTAATCAATAAGGCAAAAATAATGATGCCACAAATGAAAAGAAACATAAAGCCATAATGCTCATATCCTAGTTTTTTTACATTGAGTTTAGGTATATTCGATAAAGGTGTCCAATTTACGCCATCAATACTAGCTTCTATCTGTAGTGAATAGGCTTTTGGCTCGAGGTTAAATAAAAAAAAATCGTTGGAAGTTATATAAATCCATTCATCTTCAGGACATAGTCTATAGCGATAATTTATCTTCTTATGAGATTCGAAAAAAGGTGCAGATAGAATAAATTTTAAATTTCTTTGGTTTGGACCTAAGACTAGCTCCTGAGCATAGGGATCAAGGAATACGTTTTTATTGACTTCTAGAGAAATAATCGAGAGGATTTGCGGGTGGATTTCTTTTTGGGTAGTTGACAATGCTTTTTCTAAATCTACTTCGAGTATCGTATTCATGCAAGGCCAATATAGCGTACTGTCAACAATATGAAAGCTGTTTTGATTTCCTTCGAAAATCTCAGCCTGCTCTTTTAGATCAAAGAGAATGGTTTTTAATTGTTTGGAATTCATATAGGTATCCATATCGACAAACAATAAGTGATTTTCTAGTCCTAAAATTAACCACTTCTTGTATTTTATCATAGCAAAAACAAACTCATTAATTTTTACATCGATATCTATTTTTTCTCCATTGGGTAAATACCCACGAATATTTTCAGACATTCCTACCCAAAGGGTTTGGTGCTCATCTGTATATAGCGTTCGTAAACTAAAAGGTAAACTATCAAAAAAAGAGGAATTTCCTAAGGAATCGATTTGAATTAATTTTTTGCCAATACCACTAATGATTTTTTGATTAAAAGGACTAACATCCAAGAAAGCACTACAGATCGAATCTTGAGATTTATTATATAAAAGAGATACATTTTTGCTTTGTGCCTCAAATCGATAAATGGTGTAAAAATCATTAAAAATAATATCTTGATCCTCCTCGACATAAGACCCAAAAAATTCGGCTTTGGACCTAAAGGGATATTGTTTTATTTGATTATCAACTACAAAAGAGAATTTTTGATTACCAAAATCACTCAAAAACACATCGCCAAGTTTATTGGCTATCATACCATAGCTACCTCTGGAATGCGTTTGTTTTAGATCTAAAAGCTGATATTGTTTTAAGTCTTTGGATTTGAAAATCCCTTTTGTAAAGGAAGCGAAATAAAAAGTCTTGTCTAGTGTGGAAGTCATACTCCAGATATCATCGAAGTCTAGATTTTTATTAAAATTGATCGTTTTAAATATGGCTTGTCCATAAGAAAATACTCCTTGCTCTGTACCGATATACAAATTGTCCCATTTATCTTTGATTGCATGAGTAGCAAGTGTTTTAGTTAAATAAGTTTGCCATGATTTAGTCGCTTTATCATAGAGATAGGTGGATTTGTTTTTAAAAGAATTTACTATTAGGTAGGATTTATTGTTAGCTACATAATCATGAGACCCTAGATAAGGATTTTTTATCGTATCTAAGACTAATTCATTATTTCTAATTTCAAACCAATGGAAATATTCTTTTGATTCTTGAAGTGTCAAAAAAGTATCCTTAAAGACACTCACTATTTCTTTGCCTCGATATTTTAGGATTTTTCCTTGATATTCGCCAGATATAGGTCGAAACCAAGCATTTTCGCCAGAGAGATAGAGGCATTCATAATCTTTTGGAAATAGAATAGTGTGGACTCTAGATGTTTTGTAGTTTAATCGAACCATAAGTGGTTCATCTTCATAATTATATGTTATCATTATCAATGAAGAATCAAAAAAAGTTGGTTGAATAGAATAATAAATCATTTTGATATCTTGCATTTCTTGAAAATCATATACAATTCGAAGATTTCCTTTGATAAAGTTTACATTAAATTTATTGGAAGTATTGACTACAAAGATACCTTCTTTATTTGGCGCTTCTAAGACATTAGTTACAAAGTTTGTATGGTTGTTTAATTTAGGAAATGCAAAAATCTCGTGACCATCGTATCTAGCTAGTCCATTCTTAGTACCTATCCAGAGGTAACCTTTTGAGTCGGAATACATAGACGATACTTGAGCCTGTGGCAGTCCGTTTAGGGTAGAGAGATGTTTTGTTTTAGGAGCTCTAATAATTTCTTGGCTCTGAGCGAAGATGTCTGTGCCCAAAGCTTGACTAAGGATAAAAATCCAGAGCCATTGATATGCAAATCTAAAAAATTTTTTGTTTTGTATGATCACTTGTTGCAAAAATAAATTTATTTAGGTAATATAAATTTTTTTTTGATGAAATCTAAAGTTTTAAATATAAATGATAGTACTATGAAAATAAATAAGCCTCGATTTTCTCGAGGCTTATTTATAAACATGAGACATGGTTTAGGAATTGTTATAACATTTCATAAATTCCCGCCACACCTTGTCCGCCACCGACGCAAGCAGTAACCATTCCGTATTTCTTTTGTCTTCTTTTGAGTTCATTGAAGAGCTGAACAGACAATTTAGCCCCACTACAACCTAGCGGATGTCCTAGAGCGATTGCTCCACCATTGACATTTACAATTTCTCTATTTAGCTCTGGCAAACTATTGAGTACTGCTATACTCTGAGCTGCAAAGGCTTCATTGAGCTCTACCAAATCGAGATCGGCATATTTCAAACCAGCTTGTTTTAGGGCTATTGGAATAGCTTCTACCGGACCAATTCCCATATATCTTGGATTGACACCTACTGATGCATAAGCGACCAACTTGGCTATGGGCGTAAGGTTATGTTCTTTAAGAAATTTTTCACTCACGACCAAGAGAAAGGATGCGCCATCGCTAGTTTGTGAGGCGTTTCCTGCAGTGACTACGCCATTTTGTTTAAATACGGCTTTCAGTTTTGCCAATCCTTCGAGAGATGTATCGCTTCTAGGGCCTTCGTCGGTATCGACCATAAATTTTCTTGAAGTTTTTTTACCGTCCTGAATATAAGTTTCTTCTACTTCTATCGGCACGATTTCTTCTTTAAACAAACCATTTTCAATAGCTTTAAGCGCTTTTTGATGAGAATGAAAAGAAAACTCATCACAAGCTTCTCTTGAAATATTGTGCTGCACTGCTAATTCTTCTGCTGTAAGACCCATACCAATGTAATAATCAGGGTGTTCTGCAGCGATTTTATAATTGGGCACTGTTTTGTATCCCATTGTCGGTACGAGAGACATAGATTCTGTACCACCAGCGAGAATGCAATCAGCATATCCTGCTTTGATTTTACCAACTGCCATGGCTACTGCTTCTACTCCTGAGCCACAGTATCTGTTGATGCTGACTCCGGGTGTACGAATGGGTAGATTTGAGCCAACTGAAATCCACCTAGCCATTTGAAGTCCTTGCTCGGCTTCGGGAACTGCGTTACCGACAATAAGGTCGTCAATAAGCTCTGGATTAAGTTCTGGAGTTGTTTTGAGGATATGATTGATGACACCTACAGCTAAATCAACAGGTGGTGTAAATCGAAAACCGCCACGACCGGCTTTTCCTACTGCGGTTCTATAACCTTTTACGATATATGCTTCCATGTTTTATAAATTTTTTTAAGGTATAAATTAATTTCTCAAGGGTTTTCCAGAAGTCAGAATGCTTTTGATTCTTTCTAAAGTTTTTCGTTCTCCAAGTAAGCTAAGAAAAGCTTCACGTTCTAAATCTAATAAATACTGTTCACTGACAAGTGAAGGTTGAGATAAATCTCCTCCACAAAGAACCCATGCTATTTTTTGGGCGATTTTCTTATCGTGTTCACTTGCATAGCCTCCAATTTCAAAGCCAGCAACACCAGCATAAAGTGCAGCTAGTCCGGATTTTCCTTGTACTAATATATCTTGACGTTGAACTGGCTGAACATAGGCGTCACTTTTTTGAATGGCCATTTGTTTTGCGAGATAAATCTGTCTGTCTAAATTGGTGCAAACGATATCTTTATCTGTTTTGAGGTATCCAATGTCGAAGGCTTCATGAGCTGAAGTAGCTGTTTTAGCAGTAGCTATTGTCGTAAATCTATCCGCTAAAACAGGAAGGGTTGGATCGGACTCTTTGGTTAAGTCGCTAACTCTAAGGGCAAACTCCTTGGTACCGCCACCACCGGGTATGAGGCCTACGCCTACTTCGACAAGTCCGATATAAGTTTCCGCAGCGGCTACGACACCATCACAATGCATCATAAGCTCACAGCCACCACCTAGCGTAAGTCCATGTGGAGCGCCTATGACAGGTATTCCAGAATACCTTAGTCGCATGACTGCATTTTGGAACATCTTGATAACCATATTGAGTTCTTCAAATTCTTGCTCTAAAGCCAACATGTATATCATGGCTAAATTAGCACCAGCAGAGAAGTTAGCGGCATTATTTCCTAGTACGATTCCTCGATAGTCTTTTTCAGCCATGTCAATAGCTTTATTGAGTCCTTCAAGGATTTCTCCACCGATTGCGTTCATTTTGGTTCTAAATTCTACGTTGATAATACCATCGCCTAAATCTATTATGGAGCAACCAGAATTTTTCCAAATCGTTTTTTCCCCTCGAAGAATATCCAAAGCGATTATATCTTGGCTATCAGGAAGGTTTTGATAGGATTTACTAGCTATATCATAATAAGATCTCGAATTATTTTCTATTTTATAAAAACTAGTTATTCCATTGGACTTCATCTCTTCGATCCAAGAAGCGATAGGCGTATTTTGATCTTTTAGCTGAGTATATATTTTTTCGAAGCCGAGAATGTCCCACAACTCAAATGGGCCGACTTCCCAGCCGAAGCCTGCTTTCATCGCATCATCTATCAAATAGATAGCATCAGCAATTTCTGGAATTCTATGTTGAACATAGGCAAATAGATTTAAATTTAATTTTTTGATAAATTGCGTACCTAAATCCGAATCATCATGAAGCATGATAAGTCTAGATTTGAGGTCTTCAATGCTTTTTGCTTTGCCGATGCTCGCGAATTTAGTTTTGTCTTGTGTTCTATAGTCTTTAGATTTCGGGTCAAATACTAAAATTTCAGTTTTTCCTGCATCATTTTTGGTTTTTTTATAAAAACCTTGTCCGCTTTTATCCCCTAAAAATTTATTTTCTTGAAGGAAATTCACATAATCAGGAATAGCAAATTGAGCATTTTGTTCATCATTCAGGCAATTCTTTTGGACACCTTCTGCAACTTTAATTAACGTATCTAGACCTACGACATCTCCGGTGCGAAAGCTCGCTGATTTAGGTCTTCCGATAAGTGTACCGGTTAGGTTGTCTATATCCTCGATTTTCATATCCATTTCTACAAGTAAATGAAAAATACTCATCATACCATACACCCCAATTCTATTGGCTATAAATGCAGGGGTATCCTTACACAAAACAGGGGTCTTGCCTAAGATACGCTTAGAGAATCCTTGAAAAAAGGACACAATTTCAGGTTTTGTCTTATCGCTAGGGATGATTTCAAATAATTTAAGATATCTCGGTGGATTAAAGAAATGCGTACCTAAGAAATGCGATTGAAAATCATCACTTCGCCCTTCCAGAAGCATTTTAATAGGAATCCCAGAAGTATTAGTGGTAATAAGCGTACCTGGTTTTCTATGCTTTTCAACTTGTTCGAAGACTTGCTGCTTGATATCGAGGCGTTCTACTACGGCTTCTATAATCCAATCACAGGTATTAATTTTGGACATATCATCGGTGAAATTACCAGTAGTAATTCTCGAAGTGAATTTTTGATTGTAAATTGGCGAAGGATTTGATTTTAGTGCGGCTTTTAGTGCGGCATCTACGATACTGTTTCGTTCTGCTTTTTTGGTACTTGCTTCGAATTTACTGTCCACAATGTCAAGTAAAAGGACTTCTAATCCTACATTGGCAAAATGACAAGCAATTCGAGACCCCATAACGCCAGAACCTAATACAGCTACTTTTCTGATGATTCTATTCATAATTTTTTTGTTTTAATCATGAGGCAAAGATAATATTTTTTTTTAATTAAAACAAACGTTTGGTAAAATTTTTTTATTGATTAAAGTAATTTCTTATAATTTTGTAGGACAAAAAAATAATGATTAATATAATCTAGTTAGAAGTACATTTAAGCATTGACCTTAACTTATGAGTAAAAGTAAAATTTCAAAAGATATTATCGTCGCACAAGCCTTAGTTCTTTTTCGTCAAAAAACCTATCACAATACTTCTATTCAAGATATTGCTGATGCTTGTGGCGTGTTCAAAGGTAGCTTATATCACTATTTCGATAGCAAAGAAGAAATTATGAAAGCCGTTTTAATTTCTGTTTTAGACTATTACCGAAATCATATTGCGGTAATCGTACACCAAAAAGACCTCTCTTTGTCCAATAGGCTTGAATTATACTTTACAGAGGTTTCTAAATTGTTTTACAATGAAAAAACCAACAAATTATATGGTAATATAGGCATAGAATCTGCAATGACTACTGAAGATTTTACACCATATCTTAAAATGTTTTTTACTGAGTTTATTTCTTCGATTCAATCTCTATATTTAGAAAAATATGAGCCTCATATTGCCCAAGAATTAGCTGAGCGAGCCGTTTGTGAATTAGAAGGTGCGATGATGCTTTCTAGAGTATACAATCAAGTGGATTTCATCAAAAATTCAGTTAAAAGATTAAAAAATAGATTATAATAAAGAAAAAAGGTTATATTTGCAAGGTATTAATTTCATGAAGGGAAAACGATGAAAGATTCTATTAAACAAGTTGACAAAATCTTAGGCATTTATAATGCAAAAGAAGTAGAAGAAAAATGGAAGAAATTTTGGCTCGAAAATAAAACTTTTTCGGCGCAAATAGAGGACAATCGCCCATCTTATACGGTTTTTATACCGCCGCCTAATGTCACAGGAGTTCTTCATATGGGACACGTCTTAAATAATACTTTACAGGATTTTTTTATTCGAAAAGCACGTAAAGAAGGCAAGAATGCCGTTTGGATTCCTGGGACAGACCATGCGTCTATCGCCACAGAAGCCAAAGTCGTGAAAATGCTCCGTGAAAGACAAATCAAAAAAAGTGATTTGACTAGGGAAGAGTTCCTAAACTATGCTTTCGAATGGCGAGAAAAATATGGTGGTATCATCGATAGTCAGCTTAAAGCTATTGGTGCGGGGCTTGATTGGGATAGGTATCATTTTACAATGGACGAAGACTACTATAAAGCGGTTATTAGAGTTTTTGTAGATTTATATCGGAAGGGCTATATTTATAGAGGCCTTAAAATGCTCAATTGGGACTGCGAAGCCAAAACAGTCGTATCAAATGAAGAAGTTATTTATAGTGAAACCCTTGAAAATGCTACCTTGTTTCATATTCGATATCAGATAGAAGCAACGCAAGATTATGTAATAATAGCTACGACTAGGCCAGAAACGATTTTTGCGGATACCGCTATCGCGATTCATCCTAATGATGAAAGATATGCACATTTAAAAGGAAAAAATGCTATAATTCCTTTAATTAATAGAGCCATACCAATTATTTATGACGAATATGTTGACAAAGAATTTGGAACGGGCTGTCTCAAAGTTACTCCGGCTCACGATGTCAATGATTATGAAATTGGACTGAGACATGATTTACCCGTAATAGATATACTGAATGAAGATGGAAGTCTTAATGAAAATTGTGGTTATTCTGACTTTGTAGGCAAGGATAGATTTGAAGTAAGAAAATTATCAGCTATTGCTTTAGAAAATTCTGGCAGTTTAGTCAAAAAAGAACAAATTCAAAATAAAATTGGACGTTCTGAACGCACTAATTCCGTAATAGAACCTAGATTGACCCTGCAATGGTTTATCAAAATGAAAGATTTCTCATATAAGGCTCACATGGCCGTGATGAACGATGAGATTATATTACACCCGGCTCACTTCAAAAACACCTATAATCATTGGATGAGCAATGTAAAAGACTGGTGTATTTCACGTCAGCTCTGGTGGGGACATCGAATTCCTGCTTACTTTTTACCGAATGGTTCGTTTGTAGTGGCTGAAACTATTGAAGAAGCTTTGGTTTTGGCACAGGAAATAGATAGCAATTATACACTTTCAGATTTGAAGCAAGATGAGGATGTATTGGATACATGGGCTTCGAGTTGGTTGTGGCCGATTCAGGTCTTCGAAGGCTTCAATGATGAAAGCTTTGACAAGGTTAGTGGAAAAGTGCTTAAGAAAAACAACCCAGATCTACAGTATTTTTATCCGAGTCAAATCTTAGTAACGGCTCCAGAAATCTTGTTTTTTTGGGTAGCTAGAATGATAATCCTAGGTATAGAGTATTTAGATGAAAAACCATTTAATACGGTATTTCTCACGGGTATCGTACGAGATAATTTAGGTAGAAAAATGAGTAAGCAATTAGGCAACTCTCCTGATATATTCGAAAGTATAGACAAATTTTCTGTAGATGGGATTCGTTTTGGGATTACTACAATGAGTTCAGCAGGTAATGATATTATTTTCGATGAAAAGTATTTCGAACAAGGTAGAAACTTCATCAATAAACTCTGGAATTCATACAAATTGACACAAATGTGGACAGTCAAGGAGACTTCATTTTCTGAAAATCAGCCTATAATTGATTGGTTTGGTCATAGAATAAACCAAGCAGTAGAAATTTATCTAAAAGAAGTAGCTCAATTGAGAATTAATGAAGCCATTAGAAACTTTTATACTTTTGTATGGGATGATTATTGTTCTTGGTATCTAGAGTTGATCAAACCTGCCTATCAACAGCCTATAGATCAAATTACGTTGACCAAAACCATAGAATTCTTTAAAATCATTTTATCTGTTTTAAATCCCATAATGCCATTTTTCACAGAAGAATTGTGGTCAATAGTGCATCATGGCAAACCGGATCAATTGCTTTTAGATACTCCACATCCTATAGCACATCCTTATGATGGAGCAGTAATCGATCAAATGCGATTAGTCACAAGTCTCATTCAACATATCAGAGAGCAGAGAAGTAATCTTTCGTTAAAGAATACTGAGATGATATCGATTTCCATGCATACAGATTTATATATTCAGATAGAATCTATGCTATCGCCTATTCAGAAACTCACCGCAACTTCTGAGATTTATCCAAATGCAGAAATGACTTCTACCAATTCCTTTTTAATCGGTAATTTCATCGTATTCGTTCATAGTCAAAAGAAAGTAGATGAGTCAGCGAAAAAAAATGAGTTGATCTCAGAAATTGAATATCTGAAAGGCTTCGTAGCTTCTGTAGAAGCTAAGTTGTCTAATGAGCGTTTTGTCAGCAAAGCGCCAGAAAATGTGGTATCTCTAGAACGAAAAAAACGTGATGATGCCCTACAAAAAATAATGATGTTAGAGAATTTATTATCCCAAATCTTATAAATACATTTTATGAACAAAGAATTGACACAGAACAATGCAAATTTATCTCCAAACATTATCGGCACTATCCAAAATGCGATTAGAAGAGACAAAGTTGTTTCGATAATGTATCATTCCAAAGAAAAAGGCTTATCTACTAGAGATGTAGAACCAATGGATATCATAATGAAAAATGGTAAAACATGTTTAGTAGGCTGGTGCAATCTCAGAGAGGATTGGCGTACTTTTAGAATTGATAGAATCGAAAAAGTTGTGATTCATATTAACCAAACCTTTGACCCTAGATCAGGTTATAATCGAGAAGACTTCGAAGACAAAAACTCAAGAGATAGTGAACAATCTGATTTTGATGATAATCTGCCATATACCCCAATAGCACCTCGTAATCCACAAAAGAAAACTTTAGATTTTGGCTCTGTAGAGGAGCTCAGGACATACGAAGACGATATATCAATATAAATCTATGCTTGAAGAAGATAAGTACTATTATAGTATTGGAGAAGTAGCTGATCATCTTCAAACTAATATTTCTCAAATTCGATATTGGAGTAGTGAATTTGATTTAAATCTACGAAAAAATCGAAAAGGAGATAGGCTTTTTACAAAAGAAGATATAGACAAACTCATTGAAATACATAGATTATTAAAAAAAGAAGGATATACCATAGAAGGTGCCAAAAGATACTTTCAACAGAATATGCTTAACCCTTCATCAATTCCTATTCCTAAAATATCTATAGAACCTACTACAATACCAATTATAGAACCTAATATTCCAGAAAAATTATTATTTTCAGATAATTTACAAGATATCCCCGAAGAAAATCCATCGAAAATTCCATTGTCAACTAATTCGGATGTAAATAAACTTATGTTATTAAATAAATTAAAAGAAATTAAGTTTGGATTAATTCAACTTAAAAACGAAATAGAAAATTCATGAAGCATCTAGCAATAATTACAGGTGGATTTGACCATGAATCTGCCATTTCTATGAAAAGCAGTGAAGTAGTTCATAAGCATATAGATACGATTCGCTATCACGCATACCAAATAGTTATAGAGAAAAATCGCTGGTATGAGCGATATCAAGGCTTGGAAGTGGATAAAACTGATTTTAGTATAGTAGATAAAGGTAAGAAAATAGTCTTTGATGTAGCATTCATAGCATTGCATGGTGCCCCAGCAGAAACGGGACATTTACAAGGCTATTTGGATATGATAGGCATCCCATATGTCGGTTGTATTGGCCTTACTGCTGCTATGACTATGGACAAAGCCCTTTCCAAAGATTTAGTAACAGGACATACGAATATTAAGACAGCTAAGTATATCAAACTTAAAAAAAATCAAGAAATTCCCTTAGAAGAAATTAAATTTTTAGGTGAAATTCTATTTGTTAAACCAAATTCTGCGGGATCTAGCTTTGGCGTGACTAAGGTCAAAAGAAGTCAGGATATTATTCCAGCTATTCAAGAAGCATGGAAACACAGTGAGTTTGCTTTGATTGAGGAATTTATTCAAGGAAGAGAGTTTAGTCACGGAATATATCAACACCATGGAAAAACTGAAATTTTGCCAATTACTGAGATTATTTCTCAAACGGAATTCTTTGATTTTGCAGCAAAATACGAAAACAAATCTCAAGAAATAACTCCTGCTGAATTAGACCAGACAATCGCAGAAACTATTTATGAACATTCTAAAAAAATCTTTGATTTGTTTCAATGTCGCCAAATGAGTCGATTTGATTATTTAGTCAGAGGAAATGAAGTTTTTTTCATGGAAGCCAATACAATACCAGGACTGAGTGAACAATCCATTTATCCTCAGCAACTTTTGGCCGCAGGCTATACGCTAAGTGATGCCTTCAATCAAATGATAGAAGAGGCTTTTCATGGAAAAATTTGATGTGTCATTTTTATCACATACCCTTGAGTTGTTTCGATTTCAGAGTAAGCATGTCCCTATTTATCGAGATTTTCTGGCTTTATTGCGCATAGATCCTCTACATGTCAATAGAATAGAAGACATTCCCTTTTTACCGATTTCCTTTTTTAAATCTCATGAGGTATGGGCTCATCAAGAAAAACCCATACATTATTTTCAAAGTTCAGGAACTTCTGCATATCGCTCTAAGCGCTTTTACAAAGATTTAGATTTATATAGACAGGCAAGTATCGATGGACTTGAGTTTCTCTTAAAGAAGGAAAAAAATGTTCATTTAGTTGCTCTTTTACCTAATTATATTGATAATCCAAATAGTTCTTTGATTCAAATGGTAAAATTCTGGTTTTCCAATTTGGGACAATCAGAAAAGATTTATTCCAATGATTTTCTTGGGTTACAGGAAGAAATCCTCAGTCAAGCACCTCATAAAAAAATTTTGCTTATCGGGTTGTCCAATGCACTTTATGATTTTGCTCAATTTGTCGGTACAATCAGCATAGAAGGCTATATAATAGAAACTGGTGGAAATAAAAATGATACACGACTCATTTCGAATGAAACAGTAATCAAACAACTACAAGAAAGTTTTCCAAATACTAAAATCACTTCTGAATTTGGGATGTGTGAACTAAGTAGTCAAGCCTATCGAATTCACCCTAATAGATTTATACCAATTTCATCAATGGCTGTATTTGTAAATCCAATCGATCATCCCTTTTCTGTAATGAAAAAAGGTAGAGGGTATGGTTTGTTTGTAGATATAGCAAACCGTGACTCTTGCGCCTTCATAAAATCACAAGATATTATTGAAGTTGATGAAACTGGCTTCCTTGTTTTAGGCAGAGCTCAAGAAGCAGAAGTCCGTGGCTGCTCTTTAATGTATCAATAAAATTAATTATGTTAACTAGCAGGCAAATTTTTTTACAACATATCGCACAAACATCAGATCTTCCCTTGGCGTTAGAATTTGATAGGGCATTAGGTAGCTGGATGTATGGACCAAAAGGAAGAATGCTCGATATGATATCTGGGATTTCAGTGAGCAATGTAGGCCATAGTCACCCTAAAATCATACAAGCCGTTCAAGAACAAATAACTAAATTTGCTCACCTTATGGTATATGGAGAGTTTGTTCAGTCTCCTCAGGCTTTGTTGGCTAAGGCAATTGTGGATTCTATTGATTTAAACTTAGATAATGTTTATTTTCTCAATTCCGGAACGGAGGTAGTAGAGTTGGCTATCAAGCTCGCTAAGCGCTATACGGGAAGGCAGGAGTTGATTTC
Source organism: Chitinophagales bacterium (assembly GCA_025455685.1). Taxonomy (GTDB): domain Bacteria; phylum Bacteroidota; class Bacteroidia; order Chitinophagales; family JADJOU01; genus JALOMB01. Next base: position 17,280 of record JALOMB010000023.1, read on the forward strand.
TTTTCGAAATGCTTATCATGGCTCAACGCATGGTAGTTTAAGTGTGATGGGTGATGAGTTTTTCAAAACGCAATACAGGCCTTTATTGTCTCATTGTCACTCAATAAGGTATAATATTTTTGAGGATTTGGCGCAAATCACAGAGAAAACGGCTGGAGTTATCGTCGAAGTGGTTCAGGCAGAAGCAGGTATTATTCCTGGAAATGAACAATGGCTCAAAACACTTGAAGAAAGGTGCAGAGAAGTCGGTGCATTGCTTATTGTCGATGAGATTCAAACTGGAATGGGACGTTTAGGCGGGTTTTCGGGCAGTAAATTAGCAGGAATTCATCCAGATATCCTATTGTTGGCTAAGGGTTTTGGTGGCGGAATGCCTATAAGTGCTCTTTTGGCTAAAAAATCAACTATGTCTGTGCTTATGAATAACCCATATCTCGGACATTTAACCACATTTGGAGGAAATGCCGTTTGTGCCGCAGCAGCATTGGCTAATTTGAATGTTATCCAAGAGGAAATAGATTTTGATCGGGTAATCACCCTTGGGAATTTTTTGAGTCAAGAGTTAACGACTATATTCGAAGTATCGGTACGTCATCGAGGTCTTATGATTGGTGTTGATTTTGAGAATGTTGCGATAACGCAGAAAATTATAAAAAAAGCTATTGATTTTGAGATACTAACAGATTGGTTTTTATTTAATCCCAGTACCATGAGAATCGGTCCTTCACTTAATATTTCTGATGAAGACATTGACTTTTTTTTGACACAAATGAAAAAAATTAAATCTAATTTATGAATTACGTTAGTATTCAAAACTTACAGCTACAGTACGGAGATAAAATTATATTTGACGACTTGACACTTTATATTAATCAAGGTGATAAAATCGCCTTGGTTGCTAAAAATGGGTCTGGAAAATCAACGCTATTTCAAGTGATTTTAAATCAAATACCGATAAATCAAAATGCTCAGGTATCTTTAAATTCAAATATTTCTCTAGGATACTTAGAGCAAATGCCCTTTTTCGACGAAAACGCCAATGCACTAACCGCTATATTTAATTCTAAAAACCCTAGCTTTTCTACTGTTGCACAATACAAAAAAGCAGAATTAGAAAGAGACGAAGAAAAAATATCTTTTTTGACAGAGCAAATGAATGAGCATAATCTATGGAGTCTTGAATCAAAAGCCAAAGAGATTCTTTATCGCTTGGACATTAGAGATTTAGAACTGCCGCTTCATACTTTTTCGGGAGGTCAGCTCAGAAGGATAGCTTTGGCGCGTGTATTGCTCGAGCAACCCGATTTTTTGATGCTTGATGAACCTACCAATCACTTAGATCCCGCTATGATTCTTTGGCTAGAGCAGGAGTTGCACAAAAGTAATACTACCTTGCTTTTTGTAAGTCACGATAGGTATTTTATCAATAAAATAGCGAATAAAATTTACGCTATAGACCAGGGTATCATCAAAAAATACGAAGGAAACTACACGACTTATTTAGAAAAAAAAGCAATTGAAAATCAAGTAGAGCAAGCTACTATTGCCAAAGCAAGAAATCTCTATTCAAGAGAATTAGAATGGATGCGTCGTCAGCCAAAAGCTCGATCAACTAAAGCTAAAAGCAGGATTGAAAACTTCGATAATATTGAATCTGTAGCGAAACGTAACCTATCAGAGCAACAAGTAAAAATGTCTTCTAATCCTTTTAGATTAGGTAGCAAAGTAATTAATTTTCACTCAGTATCCAAAAAATTTGGAGAAAATGTACTTTTAGATAAGTTTTCTTATAAATTTACCCCACAAGATAAAATAGGTATTATAGGAAAAAATGGCGTAGGCAAATCGACTTTTATCAAAATGATTCTTGGATTAGCGTCTTATGATAGCGGCACTATTGATATTGGGGATACGGTCCGAATAGGTTACTTTTCGCAGCAGTATGAAACATTTGATGAAGAGATGCGTTTAATCGAAGCCGTGACAGAAATCGGGGATGTAGTCTATTTGTCGGGCGGGCAATCGCTATCTGCTGCGCAACTATTAGAAAACTTTCTCTTTGAGCGTGGCAATCAATACACGCCTATATCTAAACTAAGTGGTGGTGAAAAAAGAAGACTATCTCTTGTTCGAATACTCATGAAAAATCCCAATGTTTTAATTCTCGATGAACCGACTAATGATTTGGATATCATGACGTTGAATATTTTAGCGGATTATGTTTCCAATTTCGAAGGTTCGGTCATTGTGATTAGTCACGATAGGTTTTTCTTAGACCAATGCGTTGATCATGTTTTTTATTTTCCTGGTCAAGGAAAAATTCAAGATCACTATGGGCAGGCAAGTGAATATTTTGAGTCTTTATTTCTCAAAGAAAATTCTGCTAAACTTATAGATGAAGAGCCAATTAAAACAGAAAAAACAATTAGTTACGAAACCCAAAAAGAGATAAAACAACTTGAAAATTCTATTGCTAAATATGAAGAAAAAATTAAAGATTTAGAAGATAAAATGATTCATTTAACTGATTATGATGAAATTATGAAGAAAAACCAAGAGCTTCAAATCTTAAAAGAAAAACTAGATCAAAAAACGGATGAATGGCTTAGTTTATTAGAGTGATTTTTTTAGGCTTTAATATTTTTTTTTGTATTTTTACATTTCAAATTAAAAAATCAAGATGCTATGAATAAATTAATACAAAAGTTTATGATTTTGCTTACTTGCTTAATTGCATTTTCTGCTCAAGCACAGAGATTAACTGAAAAAATACGAATTTTCGATACGGTTTTGTTTTATGATGGTTACAATAAAATTGATACCTTGGTCAAGAAACAGCAGATGTCTGCTATTCCTCCTAAAAATGTCATACGACATTCTACTTCTCTATATGCTACTAAACTCACGCAAGAGACTCTAGATAGAATAGGCGACTCACTTGAAGTTTTAGTCACTGTCAAAGCAGCATGTGACAATTATGATAGAATTGCTTATCTTGGCTTAGCGTTAGTCCCCTCAAATAGAGACACATACACCACAAAAGATACAGATGTTAAACGAATTGAAATTGCTCGATTTATCACCCCTTTTATGAATAAAAATCGAAAACCCGATACCGTACCCTATCTTTTTTCTATAAACAATATCGCTAAAATACTTCAAAGTCAACGAATACTTGAGAAATACAATGTTTGGGCTGAGTTGAGTATTTTTGGCGTTCCTTATGCAGCTAATACGCAAGTTTCGGGCTGTGCCGGTAGGAATGATGTGTTTTATGGTTCTGTAGACTTCTTTACTAATTTAAATTTTTATGCGCATGAAACTACCGATGTGTTTCCAATTACACATCAATTTTACTTTAATAATTATAAGAAAGACGCCTCAGATGAAATTGGCGTAAATACAAAAACATTTACTTTTACAATTAAAGACACTATCAAAGACGCCACGCTTCATTATATTACCTCTAATCATGGTGCTAATACTGATGGAGAAGAGTACAATCGTAGAAAACATTTTATATTTTTCAACGACAATGAAATTGCGCAATACATACCAGGAGAAGCTACTTGTGAGCCCTATAGAGTTTATAATACACAAACAAATGGAATTTACGGTACAACGGTTAAAACACCTCAGCAATGGCAATCATTTAGCAATTGGTGTCCAGGCAGCAAAATCCCTATTAGAGAAGCTGCTTTAGGGCTACTTATCCCCGGAACTTATAAATTTGTTTTAGATGTGCCTGATGCAGAATTTGTGAATAAAGAAGGTTATTTCCCGATTTCTGCGTATATACAAGGAGATTTTTTTGCTAAAAAAGCGTTTATCCGTGAGTTAAGCCAAGATATTAACCTATACCCAAATCCTGCTCAAACCGAATTAATCATCAATAGCAGCATTGATCTAAAAGAAATCTTTGTTTACAATCAATTAGGCCAATTAGTCAAGCACTTCTTGCCTGATGATGCTAAGAATAAATTTATAATTGAAGATTTAGCTAATGGATTATATCAGATAAAAATAACTGATATTCATGATAATTTTAAAGTAGCATCTTTTTTAATTCAAAGAAAATGATAGAGAAAGAATTAAGATTTCAGGATAAACCCTATAGAATGGTTTACTTTTCTCCTGAAAAAAACAATGCAATCATCTTGCTTATTCATGGGCTAGCCGAGCATATAGGACGATATCAAGAATTTGGTCAAATCATGTCCAAATACAACTACAATGTATGTGGTATCGATCTCTACGGGCATGGCAAGTCACCAGGTAAACGTGGTGATATGCTCGAAGAAATTGAATTATATGCTTTGCTCGATAGCTTATACGACCAAATACAAATTGACTATCCAGAAAGGCCCATTATACTTATGGGTCATAGTATGGGTGGAAATATAGCGGCATCTTATTTGATGCATACCCATAGAGATTTTAAGGCATTAATTCTTTCCTCTCCTTGGTTAGCGCTTGTCGATAAACCAAATATCTTTCTGGTAGGTTTTGCGCGTTTGATGCATAAAATATACCCTTCTTTGCAAATCTCAGCAAATATAGATGCCAATAAAATATCTAAGATTCAACATGAAGTTGAAGCCTATCAAAATGACCCGTTAAATCATACGTCACTTACCCCTAGACTCTTTATCAATAGACATAAGGCTTCTGTGGAAATTATAGAAAATGCAGATAAAATAAATATTCCTACTTTAGTGTTGCAAGGTAAGGCCGATAAAATAATAGCTTATCAAGGTGCAGAGGCTTTTGCCAAAAGAAATTCCGCATTGATTAAATTGTCAATTTTCGAAAAGGGTTATCATGAAATGCTTCATGATGAAGAGCGGGAAGAATTCTGTGAAACGGTTTTGGATTTTTTAGCTTTAAAAGTTTTACTTCGGTTTTGAGTGATTTTGGAAATAAAGTTCTTTGATGATTCCATCTGACAAGCCCATTTTAGGGATATAAATTTCATTTAGGCCTGCTAATTTCATAACTTTTGTGTAAATTTTAAGCGCAGGTACAATGACATCAGCTCTATCTGGATTAAATTTATAATAAAATATTCGCTCATCTACGGTCATTCCTTGCATTTGATTTAGTTCTGAGACCAAATTATTGTATTTTAAGATTTTTTTATTGTCTTTTCCTAGTCTGCTTAGCATGGAATTGATATTACCTCCAGTACCTACGGCGGTAGTTTTATTATTTATTTTTAATTTAGTGATAAATTCTTCTAAACGCTTCCATTCAGACATGGATACTAAATTTTTTAAGCTACGTACAGAACCAATTTTAAAAGATTGCGCTTGGATTTTTTTCTTATTTTCGAAATAAGTCAATTCCGTACTTCCGCCACCTACATCGATAAACAAATAGTTTTTTCCTAGCTCCAATAAATGTGCAATTGAGTATTTGAAGATGATATCAGCTTCTTGATTTCCATCGATAAGATCAATGTTTATTCCTGATTTTTCTGCAATTATATCTATGACTTCTTGCGCATTTTCTGCTTCTCGAAGGGCGGAAGTGGCACATGCTCGATAATGTGTAACTTGATATACTTGCATCAAATGGCTAAAACTAATCATTGCTTGACAGAGTCGTTCAATAGTGTCAGGGCTTATTTCATTTCTTACAAAGCTATCAGAACCTAATCGAATAGGTGCTCTGACGAGTTGATTTTTATTAAATTCTATGTTCCCATTAAATTTATATACGTTCATGATGAGCATTCTAATACCATTTGAACCTATATCTATGCCCGCATATTTTTCTATTTTCATGAATTGGTTTTAAGATATATACTCATAAATGAAGATGTAATTCACTAGAATTAATTTATAATTCTAGAACATCATCAGCTAACGATTTAAATAATGTTTTTCATA
>JALOMB010000098.1 GCA_025455685.1 Chitinophagales bacterium
CTCGATCGCATCGAATCCATATCTGTAGCGTATGCTGAAAATTACCTGAAAACCGATATCGAATTCTCAGAATATTTTGATGAAATCTATGGCGTAACCCTAGTGGATAGCCCTGTGGAAGAGATTGTGCTCCATTTCTACGAAATGCAAGGCCACTACATCGCCACCAATCCGATTCATCCCCTTCAAAAAGGCAAGTGGATAGATGAAAAAACCTACGAACTTCGGCTCAAACTCAGAATAAACTACGAACTCATCTCCAAGCTATTGTCTTATGGCGCTCAGCTCAAAGTAGTCAAACCAGATATCCTTGTGCAGCGTATGCGAGATACGATTCTACAAATGAACTCCCTCTATCCTCTCAATGGATAAATTCTATTCAACAACCTCTTACTTGATATACAGCAACTCTCGATACTTTGGCAAAGTCCAAATGGCATTGTCCTCTAATTGCTCTAGCTTGTCGGCGTGGGAGCGGATTTCATCGAAAAATGGCAAAACTTCATCGCAATAAGCTTTCGCTTTTCCAAGGGCGTCTTTCTAGCTTATTGTCTTATCTTGGGCTTCCAAAACTCTCTTGATATGGGGTTTTTCTAGGTAATAATAGAATAAATAAGCGAAAATTTGATTGGCCAAAGTCATCAATAGGCCACTCACTGAGCCTACCGCCAAAGCTACACCATACGAAGGAAGCTGACCGGGACCGTACATTGGATTTTCAAAAACTTTATAAGGACCTGATTTCTGAAAACTAGTCAAAAATCTACCATAAAACATATCCATATAATAATATGCGCCCCGCTCGATTAAGACAAAAGCCCAAGTATTGATGATCAAACCAAAAATAACAAAACAATAGGATATGATAATCAATGCATTTACTTCAAATCCCATAAATTGAAATAATGTAGGGAAATAAGTTTTCAAAGAAGGGAAAAAATCCCATTGGGTATGTTGGACAAAAATAGTAAAACTCCTAGCACGATACCAGAAACTAAACGCCGTAATCAAAAGATATAATTCGCCTCCATCCACTTCGCCCCATTTATTTTTCATCCAATTGGCGATACCATTTGGCGTAAAGCTAAGAAATAAAAAACTCTGACGAACCACAAACCATATTATAGCATAATAAATAGCAAACTCATAGGTGTTTAAAAAGGATATATTTCTAAAGGCCCATATCTCTAGGAATATCAAAAGCAATAAAATTATTCTGCCTTTTGTGAATTTATCTAGCAAAATTCCTGACATCTCTACCAGGCCTACTATAGCCTTGAAGATAAAGCTAGATTTAATTTGAGTAAAATTCATTTATTGAATATTTTGCGTTTGATTCATCTTGGCAATTGTCCTTTGAATATGAGGTTTTTCAAAATTATAATAAAACATATAAACAAAGATTTGATTGAGCACGGTAAGTAAAAGACAAGTAACTGACCCAGCTGCAAGCGCTACTCCATAAGATGGCAGCTGACCAGGTCCATACATTGGATTCGCAAACCATTTATACGGGCCACTATTTTTAAAAGGCACTAGAAATCTACCTACAACCATATCTATCATATAATACGTTTCTCTTTCGATCAACACATACGACCAAGTATTGATAACCAAGCCTATGATAGCGAAAACATATCCGATAAGTACGAGTATATTAATGTCTATGCCAAAAATTTGAAATAGGGTAGGAAAATATGCTTTGAACTCTGGGAAAAAGTCATAAGAAGTATGATGAACGAGCAATCCATAACTTCTTGCACGATACCAAAAACAAAATGCAGTCATAGCCATATATAAATCACTAGCTTTTTCTTCTCCATATTTATTAAGCAACCTAACAGCTATGCCATTTTTAGTAAAACTATTAAAGACAAACCACTGACGAAAGAAAAACCATATAATACTGTAATAAAGAACAAAGCTTTTCGAATTCAAAAATGGAATATAAGTAAAAGCGACTATTTCTAATACTATAAGTCCTAATAAAGTAATAAAAATTGGATTCCTTTTATGAAACAGCAATCCGGACATCTCTAAAATAGCTCTAACGGATTTAAATAAAATATTGTTTTTAAGTGATGTTATCATACTATTGGTTTATATTTATTCACTAGCTATAGGTACCTTCGGGCAGTTTTTACACACTTCAAGTATTTTTAGATAAGCGTCTATTTCTGGCTGTGTGGCCATATAGGTCTTACCATCGTTCTCCTTAAGGGTGAGGGTTTTGTCGTGCATTTGATAGAGACCTTGATATTTAGCTTCATTTATTTTGGCTATCATTTCCTCCCAAGATATAGAAGCAAAATCATCTGATTTCACCATATAATTCACCGCATTTTTCAAATAATAGTTTGCCGTATCTTCTTTGTCTTTTGAAAAACTAAAGGTTTGATTTGGCCTGCCTTCAGATACTATCGTTACCGAATCGGCAGCAAAGGAATAGGTGCCATTATAGACATCATTTTTTCCGGTAGCAGAGTCGATATCATAAAACACAAAATTTCCATTTTCTTTGAAAATAATGTATTGAGAAGCGGCATGCGGCGTAAACCATTGCCCTATTAATTCCTTAGGAATTTGATTTTCTACAGAAGATTTAGTATCAGGAGAAGCTTCTTTGGGTTGGCATCCTATACACAAACCAACTATAATCAAGAAAGAAAGAAAAAAATGATTCATAATGTAATATTAAAAATTTTTAGCAAAAGTAACTAAATAAAATCAATCTAAACTGTTTTTTAAAATAGCTTTATTTACTTGGCGGCATAGCTCCTGATTCTCTTTGAAGAAATCAAAACGATAAGCGATAGCCACATTATTCGATTTTAGGTTGGGAATATGAATAGTAAAGTCTTTTGGATTTATTTTGCCTAAATCTATAGCTTTGCTGAGGATATCGTCTCTAATAATCATCGTAGCACTTGGCTTCTGAGCGTATGCACTAAATAAATCCGAATAATTTGGATATGTAAATACTCGGGAAGAATCTACCAAATCCCTGGCAATGTCTTCCGACAAGGCATTATCCAAAACCAAAACATCGTATTGTTTCATCTCTTCTTCGCTGATCAAATAAGATTTATCGTCTTGATTGAGAATATCTTGGTTGATTTGACTGACAAAAAGGGATATCAATACAATAGACAATATCCAAATAGGAATAGCCGCAAATCTTGAAACCAAAGAAGCATTGACGATTCGGCTCTGATCTATATTGAGCTTCGCTACGATATTAAAGGCCTGATAAATTCCATCTAAAATACCTGGAAAATAAGGCTTACGGATTTGATTTTCTCTATGGCGCTCCACCCACCAAATAATATGACCATATAGCCCGAGCACAAAGAAAATTACCCCAAAAATCTTGAGTAAACTAAGGGGTACCATAATTTTAGAAAAAAAGTTTTTTTTCTGTGTATAGGGGCCTACCAATACGTAATTATTGCTAGAATAAGCTAGCGAAAAAAAGACTTGCTTATCAAATCTATCATAGGCTAAGCTGATATGATTTACCGCTATATCGATAAATCCGACGCTCAAGCTATCCAAAATTTGGTTTTGCGTAGTAAAATAGCGCACCCCAATCGGACGCTCCGTAAGGCTATCTAATTGGGCAATCCATTTCGCATTTTTGGCATTAATATCAGCCAAAATTGGGTCTTTGGATACAGAAGTACCTATCCAAATAGTATCCTTAGTCTGTGCCCCTAAGTTTAGCCCAAAGCTATATAAAAACACTAAAATGAATCCAATTCTCATTTATTTCTGATAAAAAATTTCAAAATTTCCCATTTCCCTATGATATTCAATTATCTGATTTATTTTCGTTATTTTGTCATAATTCTTAAGATAAAAATCGGGGTGGTACAGAATCGCTATTTGCTCTTGCTTTTCTAGCTGAGCACATACTATGGTTTTAGTCTTTAGGCTGAGTAGTTTTTGGAAATACGACAAATTATTTTCTTTGATCAATACATAGGCATTGGGATTTTCGTCAAAGGCTTTGCTCATGCCCTGGATACTTTCTAAAATATTGAGCGATGCTTTAGTAGAATCCTTGGCTTTTCGCACTAAATCCTCGTTGTATTGAAACACCAGAAGACTATGATTTTTTTCTAATTTTTTTAGACTATTTACTACATTGTATTGTCTATTTTTCTGTAGCTCGATATTGATATTATAAATGATCAAAGAGGTACACCCTAAGGTAAAGAGCCAAATAAGTATGGAGAAAATTTTATTGACCCAGCTGCCTTTGGGCGGTAAAATACTCCCTAAATTGAGTTTTCCATTGGTATTGAAGGCCACCCAAAAAGATTCTAGAAAAAAGCTGCGATACGACTGCTGCCAGGTATCTTTTTTCTCGCTTTGCTGAAAATCAAACACCCAAATCATATGGGCAAAAAATAAAGTAATCATAAAAAATATTACCAAAACTTTAAGCAAATTTAGCGTAAAAATACTTTTGAGGAAAATAAATAATAAATTATTTTTTTCTTGTTGATGCCCTAATAAAACTACATTGGTACGATGATAAGGCGTACTGTATAGGAAATCTTGAATTAGGTAGGGGTTGAGCGCAAAATCGCCTATGGCGGCATCTATTTTTCCGCTTTTCAAATCTAGGAGCATTTGATTTTTGTCGGTATAGCTTACCGGCTCGAAGTCTATACTATCTACTCGAAAATCCGCCAACATAAATTTCTCACATTGCGCCGAATTCTCCAATTGATTATAGTATTCTAAGGCAAAAGAACTTTCATAATCAAAGGTAGTGCCTATTCGAATAGGAGCACCATACAGCGAAAGCGATAAGAAAAGAAAAAAACTATTTATGATGCATATGCCCGGGCTCATAAATAACTCTTAAGAAGGTACTAAATCGTTGATTTTCGTTGGTGGGGATTCCGGTAACGATGCCCACTAAAAAATTATCGGCCACCGCTACGCGCATTTGCGGGCGGAGCATCATCGAGAATTTTCCGTCTTCTATCGTTTTATTGACTTCTAGTCCTATGAAATTTCTAGATCCGTGAATCATATAATGAAAACTGGTATTGATGTCGTAGTTCGTTTTCCATTTCTTTTCATTAAACAGGTAGGTAAGCTCAGGCCCCGTATAGAGCAAGGTATGAAACCGATTGCCAAAGCGCTTGGCCGCTACAAAGAAAGGATTAAATTTATTGCCTTTTAGAAATTTCTGAGACAAATCCGAAAATCCTTCTAATAGCACTTCATTGATATAACCTAAGGCCAGGGTGGTCTTATACTTTTCATTGACCAAAAAGCTCCACTGAACAGCTGTTTTGAGCCCTTCGATTCTGCTTTTGGGCAAACTATCGGGCTCTTTGCCAAAGAGAGGCTGAGTAAATACTACAGGCACCTCTATCTCTAGCCCTAGTCGATTGGCTACCGCCCACTCGTACTCCACCAAGAAGTTATACTCGTCGTGGGTAACTTGGTCTTGGATACCTGCGCCTACGTTCCACTCTTTTTCGCCTTTTCGCGCGCCCAAATCCCTTATCAAATCGATAAATAAAGGCTCTGCGTGAAAATTCTTGTATAGTCCACTAGCATCTCTTTCTTGGCTTAGAATATAGAGACTATCCTGCGCTCTCCGAGATAGCTGGGAATAGAGAAATACAGGTAAAGAAAATACTATTAGAAATAAAAGTCTAAGGTTCATATTTTAAAAATTTTGCAAAAGTAATATTAAAAGTTTAATGAATTAAGCAAAATTTTGGATAAATTAGTTGAATTGCGAAAATTTAACATTGATTAAGAAGAAAAACGATTGATTAGTATGAAACTAAACATATAATTTTATTATTTGTTTAATAAAATTAAATCGAACACTTCTTTTATAGTGTTTTGAATATTTTTTTTTCTAGCAATTTCAAGAGTCATTGACTTGTCATGATTTGAGACTATCATAATTTTCATAAACTCTTCATTACTAATCAAATCTTTGAACTCATTAAAAGACAGCATTGAATTATACCTAGTTACATATTTCTGTGATTTTGGCTCTACATACAATTTTTGTAGTGGTGCACTTGATATTTTTGAACTATTAAATAGTTTTATGTTGTCATACACGACTAGCTTATTGCTTACTAATGTAACAAAAAAAGTTAAGGAATCTTTATTAGAAGAATAGTTAATTTGATAGCTTAAAGTAGCATTCTTAAATGAATCTTTATAAATTGGACTTTTATGAATAAAATAAAGTACTCCATTAGCTATATTTTTGGAAGTATGAATTTTATTAATATTTTGGGAAAAAAAAGGATTTATAAAAAAAAAGGATGCTATTAGTAGCATCCCTATTTTAAAAGAAGAATTTTTATTCTCCATATACGTAAACTGTATATTTTGCAAATATACCCAAAACGGAAGTTGCTTCCTCGTCTACGTGATGAATTTTAGTAATTCCAGCATTTTTGGCAGCAGCTTGAATACTAGCGTCACCAGTAGCTAATATGCCCAAAATAGAAGTAGCACTTGCTGAGCCTACCTTGCTAGAGCCGCTATTTTCTGTAACTGCAAAAGGCGCTTTGACACTAGTGTACAACCCTCCAGATAGTGGAGATTTAGCCATTGCACAACTTTGCAATAATAAAATTGCTGTTGCACCTAAAAATAAAAGTGTTTTTTTCATAAATTGAAATTGTTTTAAAGTTAAAAATAAAATGCAAAGTTAGCTTTTTTTTTTTACTTCCATTTATATTTTAAAATATCATTTCATAGTTTTATACGATACTTTTTCTAGTATCATTA
>JALOMB010000099.1 GCA_025455685.1 Chitinophagales bacterium
TTTTGATTTTGGCTTAGTATTTGGCTAAAAAAGATAAAAAAATACTATGGATTTCAATAAATTCACTATAAAAACGCAAGAGTTATTTGCTGCAGCACAAGGGATAGCCCAGAATAACCAAAACCAAGCTATTGAAGTGTCCCATTTCATCGAGGCTATTTTGTTGGATGAAGAAAATACCGCCCTACAACTTATCAAAAAAACAGGTGCATCTTCGCAAATCCTGCTCAATCAAATTCAAGAAATAAATCATAAAATGCCGAAAATCGCCTCTGGTGAGTTTGGCAAATATCTAAGTAATGAATTTTCTCAAATCATCAGTAAAGCAATGACCTCGATGAGCAAATTCCAAGACGCTTATCTGACACCTGAGCTTATTCTATTGGAGCTACTTCGCGGCAATTTTGAAATTAGCAAACTGTTAAAAAATTCTGGTCTAAAACTCGAAGATTATGAGACGGCTTTGGCACAGACACGCATAAAATCAAAAGTAACAGATAATTCCAGCAATCAAAGCTTCGATAACCTCGAAAAATACGCCATTAACCTAAATCTGCTCGCTGAACAAGGAAAACTCGATCCTGTAATCGGTAGAGACGAGGAAATTCGTAGAGTCCTCCATATTTTATCTAGAAAAACCAAAAATAATCCTATACTCATCGGCGCACCTGGAGTAGGGAAGACCGCTATAGCTGAAGGTATTGCTAGAAGAATTATCAACCAAGACGTACCGGATAATATCAAAGATATCAGAGTATTTAGTCTCGATATGTCTGCTCTAATCGCCGGAGCCAAATTCAAAGGAGAGTTTGAGGAGCGCCTAAAAATGGTAGTCAAAGAAGTCATCGATTCCGAAGGTAAAATTGTTTTGTTTATCGATGAAATTCATACCTTAATTGGAGCCGGGAAATCAGATGGAGCCATGGATGCCGCAAATATACTCAAACCTTCCTTGGCGCGTGGAGAGCTGAGAGTCATCGGCGCTACTACTTTAGATGAATACCAAAAGTACTTTGAGAAAGACAAAGCCATGGAGCGTAGATTTCAAAAGGTAACCATAGATGAACCCAATGAAGAAGATGCGATTTCTATTTTACGCGGACTAAAAGAACGCTATGAACGCTATCACAATGTCGCCATTAAAGACGAAGCTATTATTGGAGCAGTACAGCTTTCGCAGCGCTATATTACCGATAGATTTCTTCCAGACAAAGCTATAGATTTAATAGATGAAGCCGCTTCCAAACTGCGACTAGAAATCAATAGCATGCCTGAAGAACTCGATGAACTCAATCGAAAAATCATGCAGCTAGAAATCGAACGTGAGGCCATTAGAAGGGAAAATGATGCCTCAACTTTGGCGCATATCGAGCAGCAAAATCAAGATTTACAAGACAAGAAAAATATTTTTGAGTTAAAATGGAAACAAGAAAAAGAACTTGTCGATGAAATTCAAGCAGCCAAAAACCAAATCGAAGGATTCAAAGTACAAGCCGAACAAGCTGAAAGACAAGGTGATTTCGCCAGAGTCGCCGAAATTCGCTATGGCCAAATCAATGATTTAACCCAAAAAATTGAATCGCTAAATACTAAACTAGAAGAAATTTCAGATAAAATCATTACTGATGAAGTACAATATAAAGATATCGCAGAAATAGTGAGTAAATGGACGGGAATTCCTGTTAAGTCTATGCTTCAAAGCGAAAGAGAAAAATTACTAGATTTAGAAAATATCCTCAATACGCAGGTTATAGGTCAGCCAAAAGCGACTAAAGCTGTAGCTAATGCAATTTTAAGAAGCAAGGCAGGCTTACAGAATCCTAATAGACCTTTAGGTTCGTTCTTGTTTATCGGCTCTACCGGTGTCGGAAAGACTGAACTTGCTAAGGTTTTGGCGGAATATCTTTTCCAAGACAAGGAAGCTTATATTCGGATTGATATGAGTGAATTTCAAGAGAAACATAGTATTAGTCGCTTAGTCGGTGCGCCTCCCGGATATGTGGGCTATGAAGAGAGTGGTCAGCTCTCTGAAGCGGTTAGACGCAAACCATATTCTGTAGTGCTCTTGGATGAAATCGAAAAAGCCCATCCTGATATTTTTAATGTCTTGCTTCAAGTTTTAGATGATGGACGATTGACCGATAATAAAGGCAGATTGGTCAATTTCAAAAATACAATTATTATCATGACTTCTAATATTGGATCAGACATCATTTATAGTGAGTTTGACCAAGTAGCAGAAAAAGACTACGAACTCGTAGCACAAGGTGTTCAGCATAAATTAGTAGAAATGCTCAAACAACAAGTCAGACCCGAATTCATTAATCGTATCGATGATATCGTTCTTTTTCAGCCGCTAGGTAAAACTGCGATTACCTCGATTATTCGCTTACAGCTTGAGGATGTCAATAAACAATTGGCGAATCATCAGATTGTGGCTACTTTTGGCGAGTCTTTGGTGGATTTCTTGATTGATTATGGCTTTGATCGAGAGTTTGGGGCGAGACCTATTAAACGATTGATTCAGAATGAAGTCGTCAATGAACTAGCTAAGAGATTTATCGCTGGGGAGCTTAAGCCCAATTCAAATATTCATTTGGAGTACCGTGAGCGATTGCATATCGAAATTCGTAAATAAAGATACATCGTTAATTTTTCATTTAAAACAAAGTGTTTTTTGCTAATAGAAAAATCAAAAAGTCTGACGAAAGTAGCACTTAGAATTCGAATGCTCTTTTCTAAAGAATAGTTTTGCCCTTTTTTATCTTCTGAAAGAGGAAGTGACTTACATAGGAGCACGAATTCTTTTTGCCCTTTCCCAAGAATACGCAAGTACTGAAAACACCACTCCCAATATCACAGCCAAAGCCAGATTATGAGTAATCACCGTAATCAAGGTGACTGCCACGAGCACCAATACATCGGACAGTAGTGTATTTTTTTAAAGCAATAAATCAAATATACCTACTATTTATTCACTAAGCCAAACACCCACCAAAGCTCTTGGGCTATTTCTAAACTGCGCTCTGCATATTTGATAGCTTGCAAATCGGTACCGTCGAAGGCCTTTGGGTCGTCGTATTTAATCGGAAATCGAGCTTCTGCACCGAATACGACCGGGCATCCTTCATCAGCACTGCTACAGGTCATTATTGCGGCGAATTTGCTTTTGGGATTGAGTTCATTATCGTATTTCTTGGAAAAACAAAAAATAGGCATTTCATTTTCGGCATATTTTATCGCATATACGGGATTTTCAGTTTGACTTAATTTCGAGATATCAAAGCCTTGATTTTGGAGCGTTTCGGCTACCTTAGGATACATCGCAGTAGCCTCTGTGCCGCCCGAATAGCAAAAAACCTTGTCTATTCCGAAGTGATACGCCATCATTTGGGCCCAAATCTGAGACAAATGACTTCTTCTTGAGTTGTGGGTACAGATGAAATTGAGCCGAATGGTCTCTTGACTCGCTTTTTTGGCTTGAATATAGTCTGCCAAAGGCATTAGAACTTCTTTTCGCGCATCTGATATCGCATGATCTGAAAAATTTTCGATGATTTGAGAAATAGTTGGATTCATTTTTTTCATTTTTTTAGGGGAAATGAAAGAAGCGACTAGCAGCATCCACCGCCAGGCGTGCATGCGGATTTGGAGGATAAATCGCTGAGGTTGATTTTGAGCTTTTCTTCCGGAATGCCACAATGACCTTTGGCCAAGCAATTCGTTTCTTTAGGTTTCAGTATAAAAACCTCATTTTCCAAATCTAGTTCAAATACACCTAAGGTCAAATCTGTTTGATATTCGACTTCGATATCGAGGTCTTCTTCACCGAGGAGTGGCTCAGCGGCTAGGATGATTTGTTGAAATTTTTCTTTGGTGAGTCGATGCTCGTAGTCATTGGCTACCCAAATCTGAAAAGTAATGAGGGATTCCCGACGAATGGTATTGCCGCAATCGATGAATTCTTTGGTTTTTCGCCCCATTTCTGTTATGTGAAAATGCTCTGGAATCAATCTTCCATTGGGTAAGGAAAAATGAATGGTCTCTAAGCCGAGCAAGGATTTTTTTAATTGTGATAATTTCATAGATTTATTTTTAAGTGTTTAAAATTTTTTTTTGAGTGCCAAAGCGGCCTTGACGAGTAATATCAGCGCAGGAACTTCCACCAAAGGCCCGATCACACCTGCAAAAGCTTCGCCACTATTGATCCCAAATACACCGATCGCTACAGCTATGGCGAGCTCAAAATTATTGCCACTAGCAGTAAACGACAAGGCGGCCGTTTCTTCATAAGTAGCGCCCATCGCTTTGCTCACGAAAAACATCAGAAAAAACATCACCACAAAGAAAATACTCAGCGGAATTGCGATACGAATGACATCTAGGGGAATCGTGACGATAAGATTTCCTTTGAGACTAAACATCACGACTATCGTGAAAAGCAAGGCAATCAGCGTAATTGGAGATATTTTAGGCAAAAATTTCGTTCGAAACCAAAGCGCTCCTTTTTGACGAATCAAAATATACCGACTTAGCATCGCCAAAATAAACGGAACGCCCAAATACAAAAACACAGTTTGAAAAATGTCTTGAAATGAAATATCGACTTCGATCGCAGAAATGCCAAATAAAGGTAGCATAATTTCTAAATAAAAATACGCATAGCTACTGTAAAAAAGCACTTGTAAAATGCTATTGATCCCAATGAGTCCGGCAGTGAGTTCTCTTTTGCCGCCTGCCAAATCACTCCAAACGATTACCATCGCGATACAAGGCGCAAGCCCTATGATTATCAGTCCCACCATATAGTTGGGATAATCTCTGAGCAATAGCGTCGCCAAGCCAAACATCAGCAATGGCCCTACGATCCATGTGATGAAGAGGGATACCCAAATCATTTTGGAATTAGTGAAAATTTGCGGGATTTTTTGGAGTTCTACTTTGCACAGGGGCGGATACATCATCAGGATAAGTCCAATGGCTAATGGGATATTGACTGTGCCGCGATTGAATTGATGGATAAAGGAAGGGGTCTCAGGAATGAAATAGCCGATCGCCACCCCAATCGTCATCGAGAGAAAAATCCAAAGTGTAAGAAATCGGTCGATAAAATTTAGTTTGAGTTTCATTTTTTGAAATAGATTGTTTTTGAAGCTATTCGCAAATATACGAATAACATTTTCAATCGTTCGTGTTTATTCGAATATGTTACAATTTTTTAAATACCTTAATTTAAAACGCTAAAAAATATATCCAATCCCAAAATTTATCTGTGTAAAGAAAAATGATTGCTTAGCGAAATCGCTATCATCTAAAGTAGTTTTAATGTCCCACAAATTAACATAGCCAACTTTTCCTTCCACCTTGAGCATCAAATGATTCCATAATATAGAATTGAAACTCGACCTTAAATCCATTCCAAGTCCAGATAAATTAAATCTATCGGATTGTTTCCTTTGAAGTAATTCTGAATTCGTTTTAGGATATAATATGCCACTTCCAATTCCATAAGCCCAAAGTATGTTAAACTTTTTTTACTCAATCAATGAATAATATTTTTCCATTCCTAGATTTACATAGTTGAGTCCATCGGTATGTTCATATATAAGAAAATCTCCATTTGTGACGTCTATTTGCGAATTTCTTATCATACTCGCGAACTTTTGATCCGATTTATATCCTGTATAATCAATCACTTGATTTTGAAGCATTACATATTTCATATGGTCTTGAGCTAAAACCAAAGCCAGACTTTTCGTAATAAAATATCCTAGTTTAAAATTAAATTGTGGCTTTGTTATATCCATAGGATTTAGATAATCCCATCCAATTTCAGAAGGCCTGTCATATGCTTTTACTCGATGAAGTGTGAAATTATAATCAATTCCATTGAATTTATATCAGAATTCGAAAAAGCAGTTCTATTCCATCCCCAATAAATTAAAAAATCTCCTTTTTTATTGAATTCTTTTTGAGCATTTGTTAAATTACATAATAAAACAAAAAATAGACTAAAGACAAGTTTAATAATCATAGTTTTTGTTTGAGAAATGTTATATCGAACAGCTTTCTGAAATCGACAAATCGACAAAAAACGCAGCAAAGAGTTTTTGCGCTTTTTCCCAGTTTTCTTGGTGAATGCAGTATTTTGTTTTAGGGGGATTTATTTCTCCTTGTATCAGTCCCGCTTCTTTCAAAACCTTTAAATGTTGTGATAAAGTGCTATTTGCAATATGAAATTCTTCCGAAAGGTCTCCGTGATAACAACAAAATTGAGTAGAAAGCAACTCTAAAATAGACACACGAATGGGATTTGCCAATGCGTTTGAAAACTTGGCTATGAGTTCTTGTTTTTCGGTAAAGGTTTGTTTTGTTTTTTGCATTTTCTTAATTGATTTTACATTATTTAGTTCGCAAATATACGAACAATTCTGTAAAATATACTTGTGATGGTTGTGGACCCTATAGCTATCGGGATGAATATAGCACTATGCTTTCAAATCGGCACTTTAGCCCCAATTTCACAATATATCTATGTAAAATCATAACCAAAATTCGTTTAACAATTAAACATTTTTTTATTTCACCACAAATATACACATTTATGCAAGAATTAAACAACAAAAAAGTATTTATCGGATTAGATATCCATAAAAAAACCTATAGAGTTCACATGGAAACCGATGTTTGTTTTCATAAAAATTTCAGTATGAAATCCGATGAAAACGAACTTTATCTTTATATTCAAAAACATTTTCCTGAGCATGATATCCATCTAGTCTATTAACCCTGCGGATATTCCTAGAAGTGATAAGCATCAATACCAGAAAAACGATAAAATAGACGCCCGAATGCTCTGCAGATTATATATTCAAAACCAACTCAAACCCATTTTCATACCCAATGAAAGAGAAGATAATCTAAAAATGCTTCTTAGGCAGAGAGATATGGTCGTGAGAAATCTGCGTAGACAAAAAAATCAAATCAAAAGTCAATTATTATATTTAAACATAACTATTCCTGATGCTTTCGATAATCCTAATTGGTCTAAAGCGTTTATCCAATGGATTAAAGATATTGAATGGGAGGATTCTATTGGGGCAATTTCAATGAATAGCAAATTAAATATTCTAGAATGTCTACAAGCAGAATATTTATCTACCACCAACGAACTAGCTAAATATTTCAGAACCCATCACAAAGAAGATTATTATCTACTCAAAAGCATCCCTGGTTTTGGACGACTAGTCGTATCGGCTATATTTTGTGAGCTAGGCAATATTAGGCGATTCTCCAATGAAGGTGAATTGTCCAACTATATCGGTGTAGTGCCCGGAATCAATAGCAGTGGAAATTCTGAAAAACGTATGGGCATCACTCCTCGTTGTAGAAGTTTATTGCGTTCTTATATCATCGAAGCTGCTTGGGTCGCCTTGAGGACTGATCCTGAATTGCAAGCCTATTACAGAAAACATCAAGGCAAAAATTCTAAAAGCATTATCGTCAAAATAGCCCACAAACTAATTCGTAGAATGTGGAGCGTTATCAAAAATAAAAAACCTTATCAAATCAATTATCAAACCACTCAAATTAGTTCAACATAAAAAGAAAATTAAACAGACTGCAAAACCAGCGGGTGGAGAACTATATTCTAGCATCTCATCGCAAAGCAGGCAGCTGTTTTTCTCTAAATTTTCCTACAGATGCTGGTAGAACGACACATTTCCTCGTTACTACATATATGGAGCCGGAACAAAAAGAGTAAAAAAATAATCATATGAGTCCATAAAAAAAATATATTTTTGCAAAAGGAAAAAACAAAAAAGTCTGA
>JALOMB010000161.1 GCA_025455685.1 Chitinophagales bacterium
AACAACACGCCCCTACGTAGAATTCGGTATTAAATTCAGAATTTTGTGATTCGATGCCAAAAACAAGAAGAACGAAAATCGATAATGCCAAAAATGATAACCCAAATCAATGTAAGGGTGATTTGAAAACGCCCATGAAAATTCGGATTTAATTGCCTATTTCATAAGCAAATAAAAATAATAACAACACGCCCATTCGTAGAATTCGGTAATAAATTCTGAATTTTGTGATTCGATGGTAAAAATCATCTGAGGATAGTTTCTATTTGCCTGAATTGTACGAAAGACTAGATTTTTCTTGCTTTTTCAAAGCATAAATCCCAATTTTTACCTTTCTATAGTCTTCCTCCTCAGGCTGAAGTTTTTCAATTTTTCCTACAAACTCCATTAACCCTAAATCCATTAGTTTAGCTATTTCTGAATTACACTCCCTCGGAATATAACCTATTTTTTTATTTCTAAAATTAATTTGTATTGCTTGGTCATCATGACGGTTGCTAGGTTCGCGAACTAAGGTCACATAATCATCAAGCTGCATCTGACCAAGGACGTCATGACCATGATAATAGCTAAATCCACGAACATAGTAGCTCGCCCAAAGCACGAGATTTTCTTTTGTTTTCGTTTCTTTTGGCGGCTCTGTTTTATTAGTGGTAGAGATTACCAAGGGTAAAAGGAAAATTTTTTGGAGAAATTCTTTTCTGTTCATGATTTAATTATTTGTCACAAAGATGATCATTTGTTGCGTCAAATCGTGTCGTTTTAAACAATTTAAAAAAATTTAAGATTGACTTCTGTAAAAAGTATTATTTTTGCGCTTATATAATTTTATAAACCAATTTAAATTTTAATAAAAATGAAAAAACAATTTCTTTTAATTTTCGTCGTAATGTTAGGTATTTCGGCATTGATGAATTCTTGTGCTACTGATCCATGTAAGGATAAGACAGCAGCTGTATTGTGTAATGACAAAGGTGATCTAGTGGATAAGAATGGGACTTGCGGATGTAATTGTGATTCAGGTTATGAAGGTACTGATTGTAAAACGTTAACAATTACTTCTCTTGTCGGCGAATGGAAGTTAGGAAGTTCTGCTGTATTGGGAACAGAAAGTAATGTTAGAACAGGTAAAACTACTATAACACAAGAAGGAACAAGCGTTACAAAAGTAAAAATTACAAACTTAAATCAATTTTTTGCATGCTCAAATGGTGGAACTTTAACAGATGTAATCTGCTATGCAAATATTAATGGCGAAGTGGTATTGGATGAAACCGCGCAATGTGGAGTAGTTTTTAAAGGAAAAGGATCAAAACAAACAGATGGCTCTTGGAAATTTGTTTATACTGCAATTAAAGATGGAAAAACATATAATTGTGAATCAATTTTATCAAAATAAATTGTATTCAATAAAATAAAAAAAGGTTCGATTAATCGAACCCTTTTTTGTTTTAATATTATCTAGTTACTGGTGTACCAACTTGGTTTTTATTCTCATCTAATTTAATATTTGGATCTGCTTTTACATCTGAACCACGAGTAACTGCTGTACCAATTTGATTTCCCTTTTCATTTAATACAGGTTTAGCATTCTTCTTAGCTTCTTCAGCTAATCTTTTAGCCTCAGCCTCAGCTTTTGCTTTAGCCTCAAGCATCTTAGCAGCCGCAGCAGCATGAGCCGAAGCACTCAACTTATTTAAAGAATCAGAAACTCTCGCAACCTCAGCAGTAGCCTTAGCCTCACAGCTCGCAGATACCATAGAGTCGATTTGTGCATATTTAGCTTTTTTAGCCTCCTCTACCTTCGCATCCAAAGCAGCGGGATCCACTTCTTTTTGCTGACAGCTCGCCATAAATAACCCTAAGGCCATAAATCCTAATTGAATATGTGTTTTGTTCATAATAAAATATTTTTTCGTTGATTAAATTGTTTTTTAAATTATGGTTTAGCCGTATTCGAAGCACTAGCTGCTTCTGCAGCCGCTAGTTTAGTAGCCACCAATTCATTATAGCTCATTTCACATTCGAGCTCTTTCATTTTTTGATAGTTGTCAAGCTCAGCACCAAATTTATTAGTCAAGGCTTCATCGATTTTTTCCTGTGGTATCTCAGATTTCTGATCACAGCTAGCTAGCATCATCGATATAGCTAGAAATGGAATAATGATTTTTTTCATAAAATATTAGTTTAAATGATTAAAACACAAAGATATATTATTTAAAAAAATTCAATCAAAAAAAATCCTTAAATATATTATATTTGTACCAAAATGTTTTTCATTATGTTTAGAATTCAGACATTATTTTTGCTTTTGATACCAATTTGTACGGCAATTTATCTTTATATCTCACCGAGAATAGAAATGTTTTTGACGCTTATCTTAGCGATATCTGCACTCGAAGCCTTAGTCACCACAATCAAATACAAAAATAGACAAATTCAGAAAATCTATTGTTTAGGTGTTTTATTTAGCCAAATCATCACACTTGGGCTGAGTTTTTTTATGTTCAAAGATAATTTTAGCACTGTTTGGCCGATAGTAATAGTAAATAGTTCGCTAGCCTTAGGGGCAGTTTATTTTATCCAAAGAGATATTGACTTTCTTAAATCAATGGATAGTTTTAGATAAAATCGATGGTCGTTTTGCAAACGATCGATATCAAACGGC
>JALOMB010000024.1 GCA_025455685.1 Chitinophagales bacterium
TTAAAAATAAAATGCAAAGTTAGCTTTTTTTTTTTACTTCCATTTATATTTTAAAATATCATTTCATAGTTTTATACGATACTTTTTCTAGTATCATTAAATACAAATTTCTGGCTAAAATTAATCATTGTATTTTGCAACAATGCTTTATAAATATAGCCTAAATCTAATTCAATGGATTGTCGTGAATGCAAATCTACTTTTGTAGAAAATAGAAGCAGATGATCGGATTTCTTTAAATTTATGTATATTTGTTTTTAATTTAAATAAATTCTACCTTTTTATGAAATGGATTTTTGGTTTTATCTTCGGAATTCTCTTCTTCAATACTCAAGCGCAGACTTCCTTTCAATCTAGCAGCAATCCCTACTACTGGAAGAATAAAAAACCCTTTGAAGGCTATTGGCAGCAAGATGTTTACTATAAAATCAACGCCAAATTAGACCAGAAACAAGAAATTATCTCAGGTGATTTAACCCTAACCTACACCAATAACTCCCCATACGAACTCAAGGAATTATTTTTTAATCTATACCAAAATGCTTTTACCAAGAACTCTTATTTGACCAATTTACAAAAAGCCCATAATGAAAAAATTGTATTTGGCAAATGGGAAAGAGAAAACAAAGGCAATGAAATCCTAGAGCTCACTATCGACGGAGTCCCCCACCAAGGACAAGTCGATGGCTCAGTGATGAAAGTGCCGCTTCAAAAAGCAATGTCTCCTAATTCAACAATAGAGATTTTCATTAAATTCAATACCTATTATGCGCTCGGAGGCTCGACACGAAGGAGAATGAAATCCTTTGTTCATCGTGGAGAAAAGCATTTTAATGGCGCTCACTGGTATCCGAGAATTGCTGTATATGACAGAAAGTTTGGCTGGACGACGGATCAGCACCTCAATCATGAGTTATATGGTGATTTCGGTACTTATGAAGTGGCTTTAGATATGCCAAACGACTATATTGTAGAAGCTACGGGTATGCTTCAAAATGAATCCGAAGTATTGCCCAAAGCCCTAAAAGATAGTCTTCATCTTTCGCGCTTTTGGTCGAATCCTTGGGAAGATAAACTGCATTTCAAAATCAAAAAAGATTCGAGCAAAAGAAAAATCTGGAGATACAAAGGCGAAAATGTCCATGATTTCGCTTGGATAGCAGGGCCTCATTATAGAATTGACGAAAAACAATACGGGAGTTTCAAAGTAGTCGCTATGGTACTAGAGCCTCATGCGAGTGGCTGGAAAAATGCCTGCGATTTCACAGCACAGGTCATGAATATCTATAGTCAAGATTTCGGCCCCTATGCCTATCCCAAAATGGTCGTAGCCGATAGTCGAGACGGTATGGAGTACCCTATGCTCACCATGGATGGTGGAAGAGATCCTTCATATCGAAGCTTATTGGCACATGAAGTAGGTCATAATTGGTTCTATGCTATGATCAATAATAACGAAACCTATCGAGCCATGCTAGACGAGGGCTTTACACAATTTCTGACGGCTTGGGCTTTGGAGAAAATTGACGGAAAAAATGTCGCTTTTCAAGAGCCTACGGACCCTTATCTCAAGAAACACTTCAAACCTCAAACCGTAAGAGACCGAGTATGCTATTTAGGCTACAAACTCGACGCCGTTCAGCATCAAGACCCAATTCTAGACGTACATTCTGATGGGTTTAATGGCGCGCTTGGGCATGGCGGTGGCTATGGGCATGTCTATAGCAAGACCGCTACGATGTTCTATAACCTCAAATATGTTCTTGGCGATACTTTATTTCAAAATTCGTTTAAACATTATTTTAGAAAATGGAGCTTTTGTCATCCTTATATCGAAGATATGCGTCAGGCCTTCATCGAGCATAGCCAAACAGACTTAAACTGGTTCTTCGATCAATGGATAGACGAACCCAAGCGACTAGACTACCAAGTCAAAAAACTCAAGAAATTAAATGATTCAGGAGACTATATGCTTACCCTCAGGCGAAAAGAGCTCATGCAAATGCCATTGGATCTAACGGTAATAGGCAAAAGCGGTCAAAAGCACGGCTTTTATATTCCGAATACTTGGTTTGAAAAAGAAACACAGAGCAAAGTCCTGCCTCGATGGATAGGTTGGGACAATAAACTCAAAACCGAATACACTGCCAAAATCAATATCGGCGAGCCAATTAAGAATATCATCATCGATACCTCCTATACCCTTCAAGATATCAATCCGACCGATAATTCCCTCAAAGGAAATTTCACAATAGAACGCGAAAATTATGTCGATAAGCCTTGGGATCTAAATCATTATAATCTCTATTATAAGCCGATGCTGCATTATAATAATTTCGATGGCGTAAAATTAGGAATAAATCTCAATGGAAATTTAATGAAGTTTTTATCTTCTTTTGATGCTACATTTTGGCTCAATACGCAGCTTCTAAGATATGAAGTCAGAAAAGATAACTATTCCTCAAGAAATCTACAAGATTACTTCGGACTTTCGCTTCGCGCTTCTAAATCCTTAGATAAATTCTTGCCAAATTCTGATGGTAATTTTAGGCTTATCTTAAATAATGGCTTGTTTTTATTTCAGACTGAGTTTAGAAAACGATTCCAGGATAATTTTAGTTTAACTTTAGGCTCCAAAACTATGCAGCGTTATGAAGATTATTCCCGTTATTATTTATATTCCCCAAGTGTTTTATTTGATACGAGAGCCAATAATTCTTTTTATCTCACGGCAAAACTTAGAAACCAAATTGATATGAAGACCACGCAAGAGATAAACGCTACAATCCGCACTTCTTTTCTATCTACCCACGACTATAGCTATGCCGAGCTAACGCATGTCCTATCGCATTCCTTAGGAAGATTTGATTTTAAAATGCGTAACTACGCAAGATTGATGTTAAGTTCCTATTTCTCACAACCCTATGATGTCTTACTTAACGCAGGAAATGCAAGTCTAGAGACCATGTATGATAATGAATATACCCAAGCGCTCTTCGCTTTGCCTTCTGCATGGATAGACAACGCCCAAACTCAATTTCAAGCCAATAATATCAATCATTTCGGACAGCTTGGTCTTCGAGGCTATACCAATAGAGCCTTCGCAGGTTCAACTAATATTTCTTTGCTTAATGCAGGAAGTGGCTTCTCGACAAATCTACAAGTGCATTTTCATAGAGCGATGCCTAAAATTTTACCGCAGTTTGGCAAATTTCTTTCCCTTCAACCCTACTTGTTTTATGACATTGGCACACTCAATGATTTGAATTTTGATAATTTAAGCTTTTATAGACCTCATATGTTTCTTCATGATGCAGGGCTTGGTGTCAATATGGTGTTTTCAAGATTTCGCTCGATTAATTTCATGCGAGGTACTACTTTTCGATTTGATTTTCCATTGTTTTTGTCTCATCCTGAGACTTTTGTCAATGCTAGTGGGGTTTTGCAGGAAGAGCAATCCTTTAAATTCAGATATCAGTTTGGTTTTTCTAAAACATTTTAAATTCTAAAATTACGCTATGAAAATTGCTTCGTACAATGTTAACGGAATTCGCGCTGCTTTAGGGAAAGGGCTCTTAGATTGGCTAAAAGAAGAAAACTTCGATATCATCGGCTTCCAAGAAACTAAAGCCCAGCTTACCGATATTCCTGTAGCGGAATTTGAAAAACTAGGTTATTATGCTTATTTCTTTTCCGCTGAAAAGAAAGGCTATAGTGGCGTAGGGCTTCTGAGCAAAGTCCAACCAAAAGATATCGTCTATGGTCAAGCCAATCCCCGCTATGACAGTGAAGGAAGAACGATTCGCCTTGATTTCGAAACCTATAGTGTCCTCAACACCTATTTCCCAAGTGGCTCTAGTGGTGATGCGCGTCAGGATTTTAAGATGGAATTTCTCGATGCATATTTTGATTTTATACAAAATCTAAAGAAATCGCATCCTAATTTAATTGTGATGGGGGATTATAATATCTGTCATCAGGAAATCGATATTCACGACCCCAAGGGAAATAAAAACAATTCAGGCTTCTTGCCAGAAGAGCGTGCTTGGATGAGTAAATGGTTTGATGAGGGTGGCATGGTCGATTCTTTCCGAGCCTTATATCCTGATCAAAGGGATATCTATTCCTGGTGGACCTATCGATTTGGGGCTAGAGGTAAAAACAAAGGCTGGCGAATAGATTATATCTCACATGCTCAGACGCTACACGACAAACTCTTGGACGCTAAGATTCATGACCAAATAGTTCATTCGGATCATTGTCCGATTTCTGCTACCTATGCATTATAGTTATATTGTATTTATAATGAGGATTTTTTAGTAATTTTCATTATATTTGCAAAAGGATATTCGCTCAAATATATGAAAAAGATCGGCTTGGGTTTACTGCTTTTCTTGGCGCTGAGCTCAGGCTGTCAGAAGGAATATCAATCGCCTTTTTATAATTGTCGCATCGATAATATCATAGATTATGACTCAGACTCCTCTAAAAATTGGATTTATTTTTTTCATTATGATGAAAACAATCATTTTAATGGAGTAAATTACAATAGCTATGGCAGGTCTTTTTTGTATTTTCGAGATACCCTATTTTATTTTGATCGAGACGCATATTATACTATGCTGAAGGACACCATTATTTTTCATTTTTTAAATCAAAAAAATAAACTAATAATAGAAAACGGTTTAATTCGCTACGGAGTCCTCAATGATACCTTATCCGATACCTTCGAATACGAAAGAAATGTCCTGAAAAGAATGGTGCTTCATACCGGTCAAGATTCCTTTATAGAAATTAAATTTGAGCATTTTGATTTTGATTTTTATAATTTTTTCACTTATTATAGTGATTGGAATTTGATTTCTAGTTGGAGGGGTGGAAGTTTAAGGCGCTCTCGATTATACTTTATCTATGACTTCTTCGCAATAGAACTCGCATATAAATCTCGAGGCTTGCTAAGCGTTAGACATAAGGCCTATAAAAAAGTGACTATGACCTATTTCTCCAAAGGTCAAAAACAAGAATATACCATAGATTATTCCTATCATAAGCATTATAACGGCTATTATGACCAAGTGTATGAAACGCATTCTAAAGTTAACGGCGATATAATTCGCGATACCATGAATTATGAATATATTTGTGATTATTGATAAAAGAAATGATATGCGCTATTTAATTGTCTTATTATTACTGCTTTTAGGCTGCTCCAAGGAGTATCCTAATCCTTATGAACACTGTAAAAAATATAGTGCATTAGTCAAAGGAGAGAAGAAAATCCGCTTTTATCAAGACCAAATCTATCATGGTTTTTATGATATTTCTGTAGACACCAACTATTTTGATTCTATAGGTAGAAATATATTTCGGGATTTATACAATTTATCGCTGAGATTTCATGGCGATAGTTTTCGTATTGTACGTAATGGCTTTGTTTCCTTTTTTATCAGAAAAGCGGATACAATCTTTCAATACCACAAAAGCTTTGATTCTCTTTCCGTTTTTAATTTCTATAATAAATATGAGATATACCAAAATCAAATAGTTCAAGGCATGTTTAATAGTACACAACGCGACAGTTTCGTCTATGATGGTGATAAACTAGTAAAAGCGCGAATTCTAACTAAAAATCTTGGATTCCCTGTAATTGACTATACAGAACTCACTTTCTCATACGAAGACTTTGAATTCGATCCCGAATACAGCTATCGAAACCCTGACGGAAAAATCATCCATGAATTTGAAGAATACGAGCTCATTTGTAAAAATCTTAAACAAAAATACAATTTAAACCGAAAATTTCTCGCACCTAAGCGCGTGGAAGTAAAACGATTTCGAGGCGTGCTTTTGGTAGATGAAATTTTCTATGATTTCGCTTATGTTCGTGATTCCTTTAATTTAGTCAAAACCATGTATGTCGACATCCTACTTCCCAACAAAGAATTAATCTTTGACGAAGTAACCTATACCTACAAATGCAATTAATTTAAAAAAAACGAATAAAAAAAATGCTATCTTTGTCTCGATGAAAATAGACATAATATACGAAGACGAGCATTTCATAGCCATAAACAAAGATTCTGGCGTCCTATCTATCCGAGATAGATCGGATAGCGAAGCAAATTTATTTGATAGTATCAAGGATCAATACGACGATTTACGCATCATTCATCGCATCGATAAACCCACTTCGGGACTAATACTCTTCGCCAAAGGCCTCGAAGCGCAGCGCGAAATCACAAAATTGATGAATCTGCACCAAATTTCCAAAACCTATCACGCCCTCGTAGCAGGTCAGCCTCAGGCACCACAAGGAGAAATAGACGTAAAAATCTCTGAAATCACCAATCCAGAAGGTCAGTATTTTCCTTCCTTCAAAGGACGAGACGCCAAAAGCACTTTTGAAACAATTCAAAATTTCAAAGGACTCTACAGTTTGCTGAGCTTTCGAATTGAAACTGGTCGCACCCACCAAATCAGAGTTCACAGTAAGTTTATTGGCTGTCCGCTTGCTTATGACCCAATTTATAATCCGAATTCTGGTATATATCTCTCACGAATCAAAGCTAAGTATAAACAAAACAAGGAAGATGAGACTAGCTTAATCAAGCGATTGAGCTTACATAGCTATGAAATGGCTTTCGTGCATCCTTTTTCAAAAGAGCCCTTGGTAATTAAAGCGCCTTATAAAAAGGATTTTGAAACTGTTTTGAAAATTTTACAAAGACACACTTAGTAAAATTGATTTTATTTCAACCAACTCAGCGGGTTTTCTTTGTGTTGGTATTGCCAAATCTGAAACCCTAAAATTCCTGCTTGCTGCTCTTCATTGAACCCTACTGTCCCTATAGTGGTATTAGCTTCGATTTCTTGACCTTGGGTCACTGTGATATTTTCTATATTAGAATAAACCGTGAAATAACTTCCATGCATCATCATGATACAATTACCATAACCCGCAAGATTAAATATCTTAGTCACTTTGCCTTTGTAAACGGATTTTACGGCTACCCCTTGTGTTGTTTTGATTTCGATACCTGGATTATCTATGAAAATACTCGGGTCTGTCGGATGCGCTTGACGACCAAATTTACTAATCACTGTTCCTTGAGCTGGCCAGCTTAGGTTCTTTTTATTATTACCAAAGCCGGAATTATCTACTATAGTTACTTCTTCTGATGATTTAGTGGCGTTATCTTTATTTGAATTTTTGTCATTTTTATTGGTATTTGAAGTCTCTTTATTCTTTTTAGCTAAAGCGACCTGTCTATCTTTTTCTTTTTTGATTTCCGCTTCGATGAGATTTTTTATTTTTTTGTTTATAGCAGCAGCCTGAAGGTTTTTCTTTTTGTAGTTGGTACTCAAATCCTGCAAATCTGTAGAGAGTTTCGCGGCTAATTGGTCTTTTTTTGCTTTTTCCTTGGCGAGTTCTTGTTTTTGTACGACTGATTCGTTGAGGAGGTTTTGCTTTTCGGCTTTGATCGCTTTTAGTGCTTCGATTCGTCCGAATATCTTTTCTATCTGTTCTTGGATATAGTTGGCTTGACGAACGCGATAATTGCCATAAGTCTTGAGAAATTTTAATCGTTTATAGGCTTCTGTGAAATTTTTGGACTCCATGACGAAGGCCAATTTGTTGGTATTGCTTTGCTGTTTTTGAAGCCAGCGTATCATATTGGCGTATTCTGTTTTAAGTTTAACAATTTCTTTGCTCATCGATTGTATGTCCTTGCTTTTTTCCGAAATTTCTATATTGACTACACCGAGTTGTTCGTTGATATTGAGGATAATTGCTTGTCGCTTCTCTATTTTCGAATTAATTTCTTCTACTTCTTTCTTGGTAAGGGTTTGTTGCTTTTTGTTGTCGGCCATGGAGGCTTGGAGGGCTTTGATTTCCTCTTTTAGTTGCTGGTATTGCTTTTGGAGTTGGTCTTTTTTGCTCTGTGCCATTAGGCTCTGAGTGAGTAGTATAAACCCTAAAATTACCAAAAATTTCTTAACCATTTTTTATTTCTCTATCCAGAAATAAGCTTTGGGTTGATTCAGGGAAATTTTGTGAAATTCCAAGGTCAAATCCGTAGAAACTTGATTTCTAGTTAGCTTTATTTTGCGTTTAAAAGGCAAATGTAACGCAATATTGGTCAAGCGATAGTCAGAATAATCCACACGTATATCGCCACTGTCTGATTTAGTGTAATTAATATTTTGCGTGATATGGCTGGAATCTATGCCAAACTCACGATAGATATCTTTTGAAAATTTATCATAAACTGCTTGTAGTGAGTCATTTTTAGGAGTCTCATTTGAATTTTTCAGATCTGAAGAGAAATTTCCTAAAGTAAAAAATTGCTCTAAACTCTCGATTTCCGGCATAGGCATACCCATGAAGTCTTTGAACTCAGATTTATGACGACTAAACTCGTCTTTATAAGGCATTTCCTGAATATAAAAAATCGAATCTCCGACCCGCATCAAGGTAAACACATCTAGAAATAGGTATTTACCAGATATAGTTGTAGTATCTTTGAGATTGGAGCGGATGAAGAGCTTGAGGCTGTATGATTTACCTTCATAAGGAAAAGTCGCCGTGGCTGTGGCATCAAAAAACGAAACACTATCTTTGTTATTTCTTGCATTTAGCTTAGTAAATATCAAAAAAAATAAAAAAATTACTAATTGCTTCATAAATATAGGACTCTATTTCGATATAATAGTTTAAATTATTATCAATTAAGCAGACAATACAACTAGTCAATATATTTCTTGAGCTTAATTTTTTGAAGCAATTTTCCTTCATTGTTGCCCAATGTCTGAGATTTCTGCCAATATTCTAGGGCTTTATCTTTTTCTGATAAATGATACAAAATATCTCCGTAATGCTCTAGCAAGGTAGCGGAAGGATTGTTATTAGATGCTTCTATAGCTTTTTCTTGAAATAATTTAGCTTGTTCGAAATCATTTTGTAAGAAAAGTATATAGGCATAGGTATCGTTAAATGAGGCTGAATTCGGAATAGATTCGAGACTTTGTTTACTCATTTCTTTGGCTCTAGAGAGGTTTTGCTTTCTCAGAGCGAGATAATAAGCATAATTGTTCAAGGTATAAGCGTTTGAAGGGTCAAACTTAATAGCTTTTTCGAAATTTTCGTCTGAATTTGTATAGTCCTTTAACTGATGATAAACTTCCGCTAGATTAGCATGTATCTGTCCTAAAAACTTAGCATTTTGATGTGAGCGTTCGGGGGAATACTTAATTACTTTTTGATAAGATTTTATGGATTCCTGAAGGGCTCCTGTGTATTGAGAAGCAATGCCATGATAGAGATAGAGGTCTCTGTCAAGGGAATTGGTCTCTAGGCCTTTAGTGGCATATATTTTCATGGTGTCATAATCATTCGCATTTAGGCAGGACTGTAGCAAATTCATAAGGACATCATGAGTAGGATGCTCAGACAAATTATAGCTTTTGACATAAAAAGACTTCGCTAAGGGATATTGATTGTCCATAAAATAAAAATCTCCCATCATAGCAGCTGTTTTAGCTTCATTGGGATGAAGGGCATAGAGTTTCTGTGCCATTGCTAAATACTGCTGATAGAGCTGTGAACTGAGTTTTTCCTTTGAATATAGTGCATAGCTAATATAGCCTATTTTACTATCCATGGAGATATTTGGGTTCTCTACCATCTTTAAATTGACCTTCAAAGCATTTTGAGTATCTTTATTTTTTAAATATTTTCGAGAAAGGTACATCAATCCCTTGGGATGAAAGCTATCAATCTTCAAAATCTTCTCATACAACTCTTCTGCTTTGGATTCTTCTGAGATGGACTCGAGAAATTCTGCATTTTTTTCTATATAATAAGGGTCATTTGGAGAAATATTCTGAAACCGCTCCATAAAAGTCTTAGCCTTCTTCTTATCATTATTAAGTAAATGTAGATTAGCGAGTTGAAGAATTATGGCTTCATCGTTTGGACTCTGCTCCAAAATATCTTCAGTCAGGGCTATGGTCTGCGCAATTTTGCCGTTCTTCATAAGAAAATAAGAATACTCATATTTAGTAAATTTATCTCCTGGATTTAGTTTTATGAGCTTCTGGTATTGTTCTATGATTTTATCGCTCTCTAGATTTGGATTGAGAAATACATGAATATACTTCAAAATATAATCTTGATTGTTAGGTGCTAACCTCATGGCTTCTTCCAAATAACCTCTAGCTTTGTTAGACTCTTGATTATAGTGTGAAATTTCACTTGCTAAAAATAGAAGATTGGTATCTTTTGGAAATTTCTTTAATAAAGATTCTACTTTATATAATGCTTGAGGAAATCGGTCATTTGATTTGTCCTGTATAATTCCAAAAAGTAAATCTAGGTTGTTTTTATTTTCTTCATCTATCAAATTGATTACTGTCTGGTCTTTGTCCAAAGAACTTACCTTAAACTGTGCATTTAGTCCGGAAATGAATAAGAAAGCGCTAAAGATGCTGACTAATATCCTCATGCGTCTAATTTAGTAAAATGTCCTAAATATAATGATTCAGATGAGCCTTTTATGCTAGAGCGTTCACCAATTATAGAGTTTTTTAACACCTTATGTGAAATTAAGGTATCTTTCATAACTATCGTATCGCTCAAAACGCTATCTGAAATAGTAGCATTCTCAGAAATTGAAACGTTTGGACCTACGATGCAATTTTGTAACGTGACTCCTGCCTCAAAATGACAAGGCTCTATCACTAAAGCATTGTGTAGTTTAGGTGAAATGCTTACAAATTTTCTGGCTTGAAGAATTTTTTGTGTTGATTCCAACATAGCTGAAGTATTTCCGCAATCAAGCCACTCTTCTACTAATACCGGCCTCATCACTTTGCCTTGTTTGTGAAGATTGTCTAAGACCGTAGTGAGTTGATATTCATTTTTGTCTTTGATTTCATGATCGAAGAGATATTGAATTTCTTCTTTTAATTTCTCGCCATTTTGGAAATAATAAACGCCGATAATAGCTAAATCAGATACGAAATCCTTAGGTTTTTCGATGAAAGAGGTAATTCTACCTGAATCATCCGTGACGATAACGCCAAATTGTTCTGGGTTTGGAATTTTTTTCGCCCATATCAGTACATCTGCTGTTTGGTCCAAGGTATAATCGGAGTCGTACATCGTATCTGCGAATCCGATGATAACAGGGCCTTGCAGTTGAGTATGCGCACAAAATACTGCATGGGCTGTGCCGAGGGCTTCTTCTTGATAAAAAATATGAGATATAACTTGATGGCGCTCGGCTATATCGTGAAGTTGGGCTTCAATCTCGAGACCGAAGTCTTTTCTGATGATGAAACTGATTTCTGTAATAGCTTTTTGGGTATTGTCTTGGACATTTTCCACCAATCGTTCTACTATAGATTTGCCAGCAATTTTGACCATTGGTTTTGGTGTGGTTAACGTATAGGGTCGCAATCTAGTTCCCCAGCCTGCCATTGGTATGATTAACTTCATTCTTTAGATTTTATTGATTATCAAAGACTAGCTTTTTCCTGTCGATCCGAAACCACCTGTTCCTCTTTCTGTTTCTGATAGCGTTAGAGACTCTTCCCAAGTTACTTGTTCGTATTTTGCTACGACCATTTGAGCTATTCTATCTCCGGGATTAATTTCGAAGGGTTCCTGAGACAAGTTAACTAAAATGGCTTTAATTTCTCCTCGATAGTCTGAATCTATCGTACCTGGTGAATTTAGCAAAGTAATCCCATTCTTTAAGGCTAGTCCAGACCTAGGTCTTATCTGTGCTTCATAGCCATCAGGCAATTCTATATATATTCCTGTGGGTATCGCTTTTCGTTGCATCGGCAAAAGCATTTCAGTTTGGGCTAAGTCAGCACATAAATCCATACCTGCTGAACTTTTGGTTTGGTATGTAGGATTTGGATTTTTAGAACGATTGATAATATGAACTTGAGTCATCAGAGATTTTGATTTGAAAAGCAAAAATATATAATTTAGATTAATTTTTTGGTTTTTAGACTAAATACTTTTAGTTTTTTAGAAAATATTAGGGTTTCGTAATAGTACTTCTCGGCTAATAAAATAAATGGTTGTTTCGTATAAAACCAATCGATATATAAGATTTGATTTGCAAATGTATCCCTTTTATCAAAAAAATTGATGGTTTTTTAAAAAAAATAAGATAATCTATGAAAATTGATTACATTTGTAATAAATTTCAAAAAAGCATGAAAAAAACGCTACTACTAACCCTCTCAATTGCTATGACAAGTGTGTTCTTCGCACAAGAAAGCATTCAAGTTGAAAAAACAGAAGAAACTAATGGCCCTCAAGCTTCTCCTGGTCTATTTACACAGCCAAACGGCTCTAGACAAGTCATCAATCACAAAACACATGAATTTAACTTAGGAGTCGGAAGCGGCTCCTATTACGGTGATTTAAATTCAAACAGTGCACGAAACTTTGTAAATGTCAACTGGAAAAGAATGCATTTTTCTGGATCATTAGGCTATAAGTATAATTTCAAGAAAAGATTTTCTGTAGGTGTCCAAGCTACTTTGACCCATTTAAGCGGTGCTGACAAAGATAATAACAACACAAATCCGACAAGCAAGGATTTCTTCCGTTATCGTAGAAATCTAAGTTTTTATACTGATGTGTTTGAATTGTCTGGTAATTTTTACTATGAGCCTTTTCGCACTAAGCAAGTCCGTAGTTTAAGCTTCTTGTCTCCATATGCAGGGATAGGCTTAGGTTTTATGGCCTTTAACCCTAAAACTACTTATAATGGGAAAGAAATCGAGTTACATAGAGTTGGTACAGAAGGTCAGCTTTTGCCTGAATACCAAAAATACAAGTATAGATTGACTCAAGTTGTAGTTCCTTTGACGCTAGGTGCTAAATTATATTTGACAAAAAGTCGTATTTCCCTTGGTGCTGAGTTTCAGTATCGCTATATGTTTACGGATTATCTCGATGATGTATCCAATCTCTATGTTAGTAGAAAGGATTTGACCTCTGGACTTCCTGCTGATCAAGCGGCTTTGGCTGTAGCATTATCGGATAGAACTAATGAATTGTTTAATTTTAAAGAGATAGTAAATACCCCGGAATCTCCTCGTGGTAGCGCTAAATATAATGACGCTTATTTTACTTTCCAATTTAAATTATCCTATTATTTATTTGATTAATTGATTTTATTTAAGACCGCTGTTTTTTATAGTTGATAAAAACACAGACTCGATTCTACTTTGAAAAATCAACATGATAAGTTAATCGACAATTTTTGGATATAAATTTTTACATAAAAAAAGAGACGAAGTTGTATTTCGTCTCTTTTTTTTTCTATTCTAAAATTGCTATATGGAATCAAATCCTTTATTAATAAAGGCGGTCAATTCTTCGCCTTTTAGTGCTCCTATACTCAGCCTAGCCAAATCAAACCCACGCTGAATCATCTCTTTTTGAAGGGACTCATCCGCTTTTAGGATTTTATCATAGAGGCTATGATTGGTATTGACTACGAGTTGATACATTTGTGGCATCGATGCACCTCCAATATTTTGCATCATCTGCATTTCCTGCATTCTCCTGAAGAACTCTGGAATAGTAACGCTCATAGGCTCCGAGTTAGGAGGAAGTGATTTATATTCGACTTGATAGGATTTATCTTCGATGACTTTTTCAAAAATCTCTTTTAAGGTATTGATTTGAGCCTCTGATAGAACTGCCTCTATTTTCTCGTCTTTTTCGATTAGTTTGTCTAACGTATCGGCATCTACTCTTTTAAATACAATTTTTTCTTGCTCAGATTCTAGTTTTTGCATCAGATGTGCACTGAGATGATTATTCATTTCTAAAACGCAATATCCTAAAGCTTTAGCTTGAGCAATCTTAGCGTGTTGTTCTGTTTTATCTTTGCAGTAGAGTAAGACGAGTTTCCCGTCTTTGTCGGTTTGGATAGGCGCAGTTTTATCTCTTAGCTCACTCATAGTCATCGATTCGCCTTCTGTCGTCTGGAAGAGATAAAAATCAAGCGCTTTTTCATTAAACTTAGTATCGGTGAGCATACCATATTCAATGATGATTTTAATATCTTCCCATTTTGATTCGAGTTCCTTTCGTTGATTTTTGAAAATATCTTGAAGTTTTTCTCCGACTTTTTTGGTAATATAAGTAGCTATTTTTTTTACATTGCCATCTTGCTGAAGATAGCTTCTAGATACATTGAGTGGAATATCCGGTGAATCAATGACACCTCTGAGCATCGTGAGAAACTCTGGCACTATATCTTCGACCGAATCAGTGACATAGACCTGATTTTGATAGAGTTGAATTTTATCTTTAGGCATTTGATATTCGCCTTTGAGACTTGGGAAGTAGAGAATTCCAGTCAAATTAAATGGATAATCTACATTGAGATGAATATGAAATAAAGGTTCTTTGAATTCAAAAGGGTATAACTCTCGGTAAAACGATTTGTAATCCTCGTCTTTTAGTTCACTTGGTGCTTTAGTCCATGCTGGATTAGGGTTATTGATGAAATTATCTACCTCTTTTTCAATCGTTTTGGTCTCATCGCTCGGATCTTTTTCAGAAATTTTCTTTGTGCCAAATCGAATCGGAATCGGCATAAATTTATTGTATTTTTCTAACAATGATTTAATTTTGGACTCTTGGAGAAATTCCTGACTTTCTTCATTGATATGCAAAACGATTTCAGTACCTCTTGGACGTTTGTCTATTTTGGTCATGGTGTATTCTGGCTGACCTTCACAGCTCCAATGAACGCTATCTTGGCTATCATCATGGGATTGCGTGAATATCTCTACTTTGTCCGAGACCATAAACGCCGAATAAAAACCCAACCCAAAATGTCCTATTATTCCTGCATTATCTACTTTTTCTTTGTATTGATTGAGAAACTCCTCTGCCCCACTAAAGGCAACTTGATTGATGTATTTTTCTACTTCTTCATAGCTCATGCCTAAGCCTTGATCAATGATATGAATAGTTTTAGTAGTTTCATTAATTTTGATATCGATAATCGGCTCCCCGAGCTCGGTCTGACTCTGACCTAGTCTTACGAGATGTTTTAGCTTGGTAGTTGCATCTGTAGCATTAGATACGAGCTCCCGTAGGAAAATATCGTGATCTGAATAGAGAAATTTTTTGATTAACGGAAAAATGTTTTCGACTTGTACATTTATTTTACCTTGATTCATATATTTATTTTTTTTTATACGTATGACAAAAATAATTCCAATGTGTTTTTAGTGACAAATTGTCATGAATGTGTTTTATTTCCTTCCATCTTATAAAACTTTTGTATTTTTGCTACGAAGAAAATACAACCTAAATTAAATAAAAAACTATTCTATGGAATTCTTACCTGCTTTTAATGCTATGAGCCTTTGGTATCAAGGGCTATTTGTAGTTTGT
This sequence comes from Chitinophagales bacterium, assembly GCA_025455685.1. Classification (GTDB taxonomy): domain Bacteria; phylum Bacteroidota; class Bacteroidia; order Chitinophagales; family JADJOU01; genus JALOMB01. The sequence goes on from JALOMB010000024.1 coordinate 15,449, forward strand.
ATCTTGTCAATTATCATTTTCGAAATGGTCAATGGGTTTCACGATACCGCAAATGCTGTGGCTACAGTGATTTATACTAAAACCTTAAAACCAATTGTAGCTGTAGTGCTTTCGGGCTCATTAAATTTCCTAGGTGTCATGGTATCTGTTTATTTTTTTGGTATGAAAGTAGCTGTGAGCATAGTAAAACTTTTGCCATTGAGTCAAATGGCTGATACGCCGCTTGGAGAGAATATCGCATTAGTTTTAGCCGTAATTATTTCAGCGATTATTTGGAATTTAGGAACCTGGTATTTCGGTATTCCAAGCTCTTCATCACATACGATGATAGGCGCGATATTAGGAAGTGGCTTAGGATATCAATTTATTCATCAAAGCACTGGTGTCAATTGGAGTAAAGCGGCAGAAATTGGTGCTAGTTTGATTTTGTCCCCTGCATTTGGATTTTCTTTGGCTATATTTCTGGTGTTTATCGTCTTCAAAATCATGAGGCAAAAAAATTTATTCAAAGAATCCCAAGATGACCCGCCATTTTATATCAAAGTTATTTTAATTTTAACTTGTAGCTTGGTGAGTTTCTTTCATGGCTCAAATGACGGCCAAAAAGGTTTAGGGGTTGTCATGATTATTTTGCTTACTTTTTTTCCTATGTATTTTGCTTTGAATGCTGATTTTGGAGATAAAAACACAATAATGCATTTAGACAAAATCAGTTCCATTTTATCTAAAAACGCTCAATCATCTCCATTAGAAAAAGAATTCATCGCTACCTTATCTACAATCGAAGAGCTCAAGGCAGATATAAGTGCGCAGTCTGACACCACCGTAGCTTTGAAGTTCAAAAATAGAAATCGCGTTCAATCTCTAGTCAAGTCTTTGAGTACTATTACGAAGGACCCTGAATTCTTGCCTAATGAAAAATCGCGCAAAGATTTAAAAGAAGAGCTCTCTCAAATGAAACATTATATCGAATTTGCTCCAATGTGGTCTTTGGTGATGATAGCCCTAGCGCTTGGTATCGGTACGATGATAGGTTGGAAGCGGATCGTAGTGACTATAGGTGAGAAAATTGGCAAAACTCATTTAACTTTTGGACAAGGAGCTGTGAGTGAAGTAGTGGCAGCCTCTACAATTGGTTTGAGTACTTCTTTGGGACTTCCCGTAAGTACGACTCATGTGCTCTCTAGTGCTATAGCAGGCTCTATGGTAGCCAAAGGTGGCGTAAAAAACTTGCAAAAAGGCACTATTAAGAGTATTGCACTCGCTTGGGTTCTTACTTTGCCGGTCAGTATAGCCTTAGGATTTTTATTATTTATACTATTTAGACTTTTGCTCGCATGATACCCATTCCTATCGCCTCAGACCACGCTGGTTTTGATTTAAAAGAAACCTTAAAATCACATTTTTCTTCTTATCAATGGATTGATTTCGGTACGAATAATACGAATTCTATGGACTATCCAGATGTCGTGCATCCGCTTTGTAAAAGTCTTATGCCAGAAGGTCAACTTGGGATTTTGATTTGTGGGAGTGCTAATGGTGTTGCAATGACGGCTAATAAATACGCCCATGTCCGAGCTGCTATTTGCTGGCAAATGGAAATAGCTGCATTAGCTCGACAGCACAATAACGCTAATATTCTGTGTCTTCCTGCTCGATTTATTTCGTCAGATTTGGCCATAGATATCGTAGAGATTTTTATGAATACCTCATTTGAAGGAGGTAGACATGCATGCCGTGTAGATAAAATTTCGATTTAAGCGAATAATGATCTGCGACGATACCGAAACCGTGCTTTTTTATGATGCTGATTGCTTGATGTGTCAGTCTTTCGTGGTATTTATAGCTAAAAAAGACAGGTCAAAAAAAATTTTTTTTTCTAATTTTTCTTCTGCATTTGCTCAATCCTTAGGCTTGCGTATCGATGAAAACACCCTCGTGCTTTATCATTTTAAAAAAACTTATCGTCGAAGTCAGGCGGTTTATCAAATCATGAGTATTCTTAGCTTTCCTAAAGGCTTGCTCTTTATATTTAGATTAATTCCTCGGCCTATCGCGGATTTCACCTATAAAATAATCGCTCGCAATCGGCATTTATTTGGATTTAGTGGAATGAATCAAGCCTGTCATCTCGAAATCGCTGATAGGATTTTGTCTTGATTTAGGATAAATTTTATATACTTGTCCTAAAATTGATATATGAAAAAATCTATATTTACTCCAAATGCTCCTGCTGCAATTGGCCCATATAGTCAAGCTGTCGAATATAATGGTCTAATTTTATTAAGCGGCCAAATCGCTATAAATCCTAAAACAGGAGAGATTGAAGCTCAAGATGTCGTCGCTCAAACACATCAAGTCATGAAAAATATCGAAGCTATCCTCACAGAAGCTGGGATTTCATGGGGACATGTGCTTAAGTCAAGTATATTTATCAAAGATATGAATGATTTCACTAAAATTAATGAGGTCTATAGCAGCTATCTCATTGAGCCTTATCCGGCGCGTGAGACTGTAGAGGTCGCGCGTCTTCCGAAAGATGTTTTAGTAGAAATTTCGATTACGGCGCATCGATAAGGCCAAATTTCCTGTTCCTCGAATCTGTATATTTTCCTCGGATAGAGAAATAAACCAAAGTAATAATCAATGGACTGATTATACAGCCTATAATCCAAAGAATTTTTAATGGAACGTCTCGATGTATCAAATCAAAGATGGTAACAATTAAGAAGAAAACAGTTAAAATAGAAGTAATAAAAGCAAAAATTAGCACAAATAATATGGGAAGTGCATCTATAGAAAACTTAGTCGGATCTTGATTAAAAAATAAGGTAAGGGGATAAAATGCTGTTATTACCGCTATTGTTATAAATCCTAAAGCGATTAAGGACGCTATAATTATAATTAATTTAAGATTTGCTTCTATCCAATCTGCTATTTGTTTCATGATTTTTGGTTTTGTGCAAATATAATGTGTATATTTAATTTTGGTCTTGAAAAAATTGATTTGAGACATACAACCGCGAAGGGGTTGAAACATCTTATCCAAAAATGTTTTTGTTTTATATTGGATATGATAAAATAATATATTGCGACGTATTACCATGAAGGGGTTAAAAAAAACGCTACCATAAAAATGATAGCGTTTTTAAGATTAAACTTCAAATCTAATTAATAGCGATAAGCGTCAGACTTAAAAGGCCCTTTGACAGGTACATTGATATATTTAGCTTGCTCTTCAGATAAGGTCTCAAGCTCTACACCTATTTTCTCTAAGTGCAAAGCCGCTACTTTTTCATCTAAATGCTTAGGCAGGACATATACTTTGTTTTCGTATTTGTCTGAATTTTGCCATAACTCTAGTTGTGCTAATGTTTGATTGGTAAAAGAATTAGACATCACAAAAGAAGGATGACCTGTCGCACAACCTAAATTAACCAAACGTCCTTCAGCAAGTATGATTATTTCTTTTCCATTTACATTATAAAGATCTACTTGAGGTTTGATTTCGATTTTCTTGTCTCCATAATTCTTATTAAGCCAAGCCATATCGATTTCATTGTCAAAATGACCAATATTACAAACAATCGCTTTGTCTTTCATTTTCTTGAAATGCTCACCTGTAATAATGTCTTTATTACCCGTAGCAGTAACGATAATATCGGCATCTGCGACACAATTATCAAGTTTTTTGACTGCGAAACCTTCCATAGCTGCTTGAAGGGCACAAATCGGATCGATTTCAGTAACTGTGACTCTAACGCCTGCACTTTTCAAGCTTGCTGCAGAACCTTTTCCGACATCCCCATAGCCACATACTATAGCAGTTTTACCTGCGAGCATGATATCTGTCGCTCTTCGAATCGCATCGACCAAAGACTCATTACATCCGTATTTATTGTCGAATTTAGATTTAGTCACGCTATCATTGATATTAATAGCTGGAATTGGCAAGGTGCCTTTATTTTGTCTTTCTGTCAATCTCAACACACCTGTGGTAGTCTCTTCTGAAATTCCTTTGATGTCTTTGACTAAATGCGGAAATCTATCTAAAACCATATTGGTCAAATCACCGCCATCATCCAGAATCATATTGAGGTATTGGCCATTTGGAAATGCATCCAAAGTCTGCTCGATACACCAATCAAATTCCTCTTCATTCATCCCTTTCCAAGCATATACTGGTATTCCAGCTGCTGCTATTGCTGCTGCTGCATGGTCCTGAGTAGAGAAAATATTGCAGCTAGACCAAGTCACATCAGCGCCTAATTCGATAAGGGTTTCGATGAGGACTGCGGTTTGAATAGTCATATGAAGACATCCTGCGATTCTAGCTCCTTTAAGGGGTTTAGATGCGCCGAATTCTTTTCTAAGTGCCATAAGTCCTGGCATTTCAGCTTCCGCTAATTTGATTTCTTTTCTGCCCCATTCTGCCAAAGCGATGTCTTTTACTTTGTATGGGAGTTTTTGTGTTGTGTTCATAAAGTGTTTTTTTAAGTGATGAACGATATTTTTTACAAAGATAAAGTGTTTTTTTTAAATCCTTGACAAATCACAAAAAAAAAATCGTTAAAATAGGAAGAAACGTGAGTTCATTAAATTAAATAGTTATAAATTTGTGTCCATAATTTTTGAATTATGGCCAAATATATATTCGTCACCGGTGGTGTGACTTCTTCACTAGGCAAAGGAATCTTCGCGGCTTCTTTAGCGAAACTCCTTCAGGCACGAGGCTTTAAGGTCAGCATTCAGAAATTCGACCCTTATATCAATGTCGATCCCGGCACCTTAAATCCATATGAACATGGTGAATGCTTCGTGACAGAAGACGGTGCAGAGACTGATTTAGACTTAGGACATTACGAGCGATTTCTCAATACCCCAACCTCAAAACTCAATAATGTCACGACAGGTAAAATCTACCTTACCGTCATCGAAAAAGAGCGAAAAGGGGATTTTTTAGGCAAAACGGTTCAAGTAATCCCGCATATCACCGATGAAATTCAGCGACGATTTGATGTGCTCGCGAAAAAAGAAAATTTAGACCTCATTATCACAGAAATTGGAGGAACAGTTGGCGATATAGAATCCTTGCCTTACATCGAGGCAGTTAGACAATTTATTTGGAAAAAAGGCAAAGAAAATGCCTTGATTTGTCATTTGACGCTTTTACCTTATCTCTCTGCAGCCAAAGAGCTAAAAACAAAACCCACACAGCATTCTGTAAAATTGCTCTTGGAAAATGGACTTCAACCCGATGTATTGATTTGCCGTACAGAGCACCAAATCAATAAAACCATAAAAGAAAAAATCGCTCAATTTACTAATGTGTCGCCAAACGCTGTCATTCAAGGCATTGACATGAAGTCTATTTATGAAGTGCCTATGGAAATGTATAAGGAAAAGCTGGACGAAGTGGTCTTAGATAAATTAAACTTGAGCAAAGAAACCAAACCAAACATGACTTCTTGGAAGAAATTCGTCCATAAGCTCAATAATCCAAAAGGCGAAGTCCGTATCGCCTTAGTCGGTAAATATGTAGAACTTCAAGACGCTTATAAAAGTATCTATGAATCCTTCATTCACAGCGGGGCTTTTAATGAAGTTAAGGTACAGGTTACTTCCATTCATTCTAATGAAATCGAAGCAGGAAATGTCCAAGAGATCTTGGGAGGATACCATGGAATTTTGGTAGCACCCGGTTTCGGGGATAGAGCTATAGAAGGAAAGATAGAGGCGATTAAATTCGCTCGAGAAAGAGATATTCCTTTTCTTGGCATTTGTCTGGGTATGCAGATGATGATGGTCGAATATTTTCGTCATGTATTAGGTTTGGCTCAGGCACACTCTACAGAAATCCATCCTGATACGCCATACCCTATCATCGATATCATGATAAATCAAAAAAACCAAACTCAAAAAGGTGGGACTATGCGATTAGGAGCTTACGAATGTGCTTTGCAGCCGAATACGCTAGCGTATAAAATTTATGGCACCTCCCAAATCAGAGAAAGGCATCGTCATCGATACGAGTTTAATAATGACTTTCGTAAGCAACTCGAAATGTCGGATTTAGTGGTAAGTGGCGTTAACCTCAAAAATAATTTAGTAGAAATCGTGGAGCATAAATCTCATCCTTTTTTCATCGGCGTTCAGTTTCACCCTGAGCTCAAAAGCACCCCAGAAAATCCGCATCCTTTATTTGTTCATTTCGTAGCTGCAGCCAAAGAAGATGCTAAATCGAAGCTTTAAACTTTTCTTCGCCATAGCATCACAAAATCGTTCATTTGATATCCTTGACCGATATCGAAATCTGCAACTTTTTCGATGATAAATTTATTTTTAAAATAAAAATTGATAGCGGTATAGTTTTGGCGGTTTACAGTTAACCTCATTTGATTGATTTCAGAAAATTCTTCTTTAATTAAGTTCATCACTTGTTTTCCAATTCCAAGACCTTGACTTTGAATTTTGATATAAAATTTATGGATAAATAAGAAATCGGGTTCAGGGAAACTTAAAGAGATAAATCCAGATAATTTATCGTTGAAATAAATCCAATAAAACTGATGATTTTCTTCTTCCCTTTGTCTTGTTAGGGACGCAATATCATACATTTTACCGAGCATATAGTCCACTTGGGCTTGACCTATAATGGGAATATAGTGGCTTTGCCAAATCTCTTTAGCCATTTTCTGAAGGATTTCAAACTCATGAAGAGCGACTTGCTTTAGGTTAACTGAGGTAGCATCTCGTTTGAGATGATTAGGAAAATTCATATAAAAGGAAATTGAAAATCTGTGAATAATCGTTTAATTTTAAGCTGTCCTCCGACTTTGCCTATGTTTTCTCTGTAGGTCATCAACGTATTCTGAGGTAAAATATGAACGATAGGATAAGACAAGGTTTTATTTTTTCTTAAATCTGAATAATAAGGATTCTGAGCACATAAGGCTTCATCTAAAAAAGAAGCCAAGGTTTTATTTTTTCTTAAATCTGAATAATAAGGATTCTGAGCACATAAGGCTTCATCTAAAAAAGAAGCGATTGAATCCGTATTTTGAATTGTTTCGGAAAGCTCGAGAATATATTCATAGCGCGCTAATTTAGTATCTACGAGTACGGCAAAATCTAAAACCTCAACGTTAAATTCTTTGGAAAAAAGCGAAAGTACTTTATGAATTTCATCCAAAATCACATGTTCTCCAAAAGCGCTGAGCGTTTCCTGAGC
>JALOMB010000025.1 GCA_025455685.1 Chitinophagales bacterium
ACCCATTATTGCAAGGAAAATATTTTAAAATAAATGAGTTCAGTTACCCAAAACATTAAATCCTTCAAAGTTGTATATCCTCAGCTTTATTCATACATTCTTCCTGAATTTGTAGAGAATGAAGGATCACAAAAAATTGGTTATACCGGGAAGAAAAATGTTCATGATAGGATAAAGGAGCAAGTAAAAACTGCTGCAAAAACATTAAAATATGAATTACTTTGGAGTGCTCCAGCTTATTTTAAGGATGGGAAAGATTTTTTGGATACAACTTTTCATGAATTTCTTGTAAAAAAAAGCATTGAGAATAGAATTGATTTAGGAAAAGAATGGTTTTATTTCAATGGGAAACCAGAAAAGTCTAAAGAATTATTTGATTTATTCAGAAATGAAGGTTTTGCGTCTCTTCAGAACGATAATGGTAAAATAGACTACAAACTGCGATTTGAACAAGAAGAAGCTGTAAAAAAGGCGCTTGAATATTTTGAGAAAACTGAAAAAGGCGAATTTCTTTGGAATGCCAAACCCCGTTTTGGTAAAACCCTTGCCAGTTATGATTTAGCCAAGCGACTAAATGCATCAAAAGTACTTATTATAACCAATAGACCTGCCATTGCCAATTCGTGGTTTGATGATTTTGAAATGTTTGTAGATGGATATTCTTTTATATCAGAGACTTCTTCATTAAAAAACAGAGCAACCCTTACCCGAGAGCAACATATTGCCATAAGACCTATCAAACCACTTATTACATTTCTTTCTTTGCAAGACCTCAAAGGCTCGAAATACTTTGGTGGGAATTACGACAAACTACGCTGGGTGGCTGATCTTGAATGGGATTTATTAATTATTGACGAAGCACACGAAGGAATTGATACAAGCAGAACCGATGCGGCTTTTGATATGATCAAGCGAAAAAACACACTTCATCTTTCCGGTACACCTTTCAAAGCATTGGCTAATGAAAAATTCCCAAAAGAAGCCATCTACAATTGGACGTATTTAGATGAACAAAAAATAAAACAAATAGAATTGGAAGAAGGTGAAATCGGAGAGCATACTGATTTGCCCGACCTAAAACTCTTTACTTATCGTATTTCGCAAATGACAACCGAGCAAGTAAATGAGGGCATTGAAATTGATAACGAAACGCGTGATTATGCTTTTGACTTGAATGAATTTTTTAGGGCAAAAGATAAAAAGTTTATTTATGAAAATGACGTAAAAGAATTTTTGAAAAATCTCTCAACCAACAAAAAATATCCTTTCTCTACACCAGAATTGAGGGAAGAACTCAAACACACTTTTTGGTATGTAGGTAATAGGGTGGAATCTGTAAAAGCACTAGATAAACTGCTCAAAGAAGACCCCATTTTCAAAGATTATAAAATCATTGTTGCTGCGGGTGATGGCAGAACTTTTGAAGAAGAAGAAAATGATTTTAAAGCCAACGAGTCTTCTTTTCAAAAAGTAAAAAAAACCATATCTGAAAATGATAAAACCATTACTCTTTCTTGTGGACAACTCACCACGGGCGTTACCATAAAAGAATGGACTGCCGTTTTGATGCTTACCGACATTAAAACACCTGCTCTGTATATGCAAGCCGCTTTCCGAGCTCAAAATCCTTTTAAGGAAATCAAAAATGGCGAATTGTACTTCAAAAAATCGGCTTATTTGTTTGATTTTGCCCCTTCTCGTGTGCTTGAAATTTACGACCAATTTGCCAATGGACTAAATCCTAAAGCCGTAAGTGGCGAAATAACTGAAAAAGACCGTGAAGAAAACATAAAAGAACTTCTGAATTTCTTCCCAGTAATATCTGAAGATGTGAATGGAGAAATGATAGAACTCGATGCCCAAAAAGTGCTCACTTTCCCTAACGCCTTGGCCGCCACAGAAATTGTGCAAGCTCGTTTTATGACTAATTTGTTGTTTAATGATAGCTTAAAAGGTGTGTTTAATTTCCCTAAAGAAGTAGAGGAAATTTTGAACAAAATGCCCGAAGAAAAAAACAAGCGTGTTACAAGATCAACTAATACGCTTGATTTAGATGTTGCCCGAACTGTAAACAATAACAAAACGAAAGAAATAAACGCCAACACTGAAATTATTCTTGGTGAGAAAATATTCAAAACGAATACCGAAAGAGTGGTTGATAATTTGTTACAACAAAATAAGGAACACCTGAATAATGATGTGTTAGTTGATAAAGTAGTTGAAATTGCCGAACCGCTTATTGCTAAATACAAAGAAGTCTATAAAGCTACACAAACAGAAACCAAAGAAGTAACCAAGCAAATTGAAGAAAAAATTAAACAAATTGCAGAGGAATACAACAATGCAGATGTTAAAGACAGTGAGGCGCTTAAACAAAAATTGATTGATACCATTGAGTTGGATTTTGTGAATACTAAGGTCATTCAAAAAGAAGAAGAAAAGGTAGAAAAAGTTGAGAAAACCAAAGAAGAAGAAATTAGAGACCGTTTGCGTTCCTTTACACGAACCATCCCTATGTTTATTATGGCAAATGCTTCTAAAGATGAAATTACCATTGATAATTTTGATTTGCTCATTGATGACCAAGATTTCTTAGAATTGACAAGCATCACTAAAGAAGAATTTCACAAACTGCGTGATGGATTTGACTATGAAGAAGAGGGCGAAAAAAAATCTTTTCAAGGGGTGTTTAACAAATATAGATTTAATGCTTCTATTGCCGAGTTTAGAGCTAAAAAGGAACAGTTAGCCAATTATTTTACTGCTGAGGAAGATATTTTTGAACTGATACCCAACCAAAAAACAAATCAAATATTTACCCCCAAAAAGGTGGTGCAAATGATGATAAATAATTTGGAGGAACACGACCCAAGCTTGTTTACCCGCACCGATAGTACCTTTATAGACTTGTATATGAAATCGGGCATGTACATTACCGAGATTGTAAAAAAACTGTTTGCCAATACCCGCTCGCATTACAAGAGTGATGATGAATGTTTGAAACATATTTTAGAAAATCAAGTGTATGGCCTATCTCCAACACCTATTTTACAGGGCATTACTCAATCATACATTTTTGGGTTTGATGGGGAGCATAAAATTTCTCGCAAGAATTTTATCCAACACGACCTCACACCCGAAGCCCAAGAAGGCACAGCCCAAGAAAAATTACAAGAACTTTTAAAACTTAACGTAAATATGAAATTCGATGCCGTGGTAGGAAATCCGCCTTATCAGGAAAGTATAAGTGATACATCTGAAAATAAATCATTAAGCAAACAATTATTTCCATCATTTATTGAAGAAGGTATAAAATTACAACCTAAATATCTTTCTTTAATTACGCCTTCAAGATGGTTTACTGGTGATGCTCAAGATAAATCGTTTCTAAAATTAAGAGAGTTTATAAAGAATAATAACAATTTTAGAAAAATTGTAAATTATCCAAATTCAAAAGTTGTTTTTTCTGATGTTGAAATAAGTGGAGGAGTAAATTACTTTTTAGTTGAAAAAGGATATAAGGGTTTAGTTAATTTCAAAGAATATTATGATTCAAATAATATTGTTGAATTACAAAGACCATTATTTGAAGAAGGTTTAGATATTATTCTTTCAAGCGGCAAAAATTTTGAATTTATTCAAAAAATTAAAAACACTAATTTTATTTCACTCACAACAATTACTCAAGGAAGAAATGCCTTTGGAATTGTTGGTAAAAATGTAAATTCAATTTCAAAAGAAAATTATTTTAATGAAAGTTATGAGTTGCGATGTAAATATGAAGAAATAAGATATATTGAAAAAAAATATATTGAAAAAAATATAAATATTGCTGATAAATGGAAAATATTTACTTCAAAAGGGAATGGTGGTGCAGGTTTATTAACTGATAATAAAGAAGTAGCAATTTTAGGAAAGCCATATATTGGAAAACCTAATTCCGTTTGTACTGATTCTTTAATACCTATAGGAGGTTTTGATACTGAATATGAAGCAATGTCATTATTTTCTTATTTTAAAACTAAATTTTTCAGATATACAGTAGGGTTACTAAAAGTTTCTCAAAATGTTTATCAAAATGTTTATCAATTCGTCCCTCTCCAAGACTTCACTCCAAACTCCGACATCGATTGGAGCAAGAGCATTCCGGAAATCGACCAGCAATTGTACGCAAAATACAATCTTACGGAAGAAGAAATAGCTTTTATAGAAAGTATGATAAAACCGATGGGGTAAAAAAGCATAATTATGAGCAAAGAACAGGAAAAAAATAAATCTGAGTTTATCATTTTTAAAACTGAAGATGAAAAAATTTCGGTGGATGTTCGTTTTGAGAATGAAACCGTTTGGCTTACACAAGACCAAATGAGCTTGCTATTTGACAAAGCCAAATCAACAATAAGCGAACACATCAAGCATATTTTTGAAGAAGGCGAATTAGACGAAAAAGAGGTTGTTCGGAATTTCCGAATTACCACTCAACACGGAGCCATTGAAGGCAAAACTCAGCAAAGCAACATAAAGTTATATAGCCTAGATGTCATCATTTCCGTTGGTTATCGGGTAAAATCTTTGCGTGGCACACAATTTCGTATATGGGCAACCAAACGCCTGAACGAATACATCCGAAAAGGTTTTACGATGGATGATGAACGCCTCAAAAATTTGGGAGGTGGAGGTTATTGGAAAGAGCTGTTGCAACGCATACGCGACATTCGTGCATCTGAAAAAGTTTTTTATCGTCAAGTCTTGGATATTTACGCCACAAGCATTGATTATGATCCGAAAGCAGAAGTTTCAATTGCATTTTTTAAAAAGGTGCAAAACAAAATTCACTTTGCGGTGCATGGTCAAACGGCTGCTGAAGTAATTTTTAATCGAGTAGATGCAGAGAAAGAATTTATGGGTTTAATGACTTTTCCAGGCAATAGGCCGCACTTAAAAGATGTAATCATTGCTAAAAACTACCTAAATGAAAAGGAGTTGCGAGCCTTGGGACAAATTGTATCGGGTTATTTAGATTTTGCTGAACGACAAGCCGAAAGGGAGCAAACCATGACTATGAAAGATTGGGCTGCACATTTAGACCGCATTTTAACCATGAGTGGCGAAAATCTATTGCTAGATGCAGGCAAGATAAGCCATCAGCAAGCCGTTGAAAAAGCAACAGACGAATACAAAAAATATCAAGCCAAAACCTTGAGTGAAGTGGAGAAAAACTTTTTAGATAGTTTGAAAGAAATTGAAAAAAAATCAACAACAAAAAAGTAAAAAAAAGAGAGATAAAAATGAGAAAATATGCTTTTAAGAAACTATAAACACGTTTTAAATAATGCATCTAACTTGAAGTAATCAACTTATAATCAATACTTTAAATAAATTAAGCAATGTTTCATGACAAATAAGCAATGTAAAACACAAGAGTTTGCTCCATTTAAAAACTTCACTGCTAACACCAATATCAGAAAGAATAAATCTATCCCCGAAATGGACTGGCAGTTGAATAAAAAATACCAATTGAGCGAAGAAAAAATAGCGTTTATAGAAAAAATGATTAAACCAATGGCGTAAAAAAGAAACAATGGCAGATAATAAAATAATAAGCTACCCCCCATTTTTGGAAGAAATACTTTCAAAAATACAACTGGCACGCTATGAAATGCTCAAAACTGTGAGCAAACAAACGGTAACACTGTATTGGGAAATAGGCAAGGCGGTAAGCCAAAAAGTACAACAAGTAAAATGGGGAAAATCAATAGTAGAACAATTATCAAAAGACCTTCAAACGGAGTTCCCTGGCATCCGTGGCTTTTCGGCCCGCAACATTTGGAACATGAAAGGTTTTTATGAATTTTATACAGAAAATGAAAAACTGCAACCACTGGTTGCAGAAATTGGCTGGACGCAAAACTGCCTTATTTTAGAAAAATGTAAAGACAAACTTAAAATTGAATACTACCTACGCAAAACCAAAGAAATGGGGTGGTCAAAAGCCGATTTGATAGATAAAATCAATACAAACCATTTTGAAAATCAGGCATTGGCTCAAAATAATTTTGCGCTTACTGTATCTCCCGAGTTAAAAGCCAAAGTGGCATGGGAATTTGTAGATGACTACCAAGTGGAACTCATAAACCCCGATTTGCCCATCAGTGAAAAAGAATTGGAAAATGCAATTGTAACCAATGTAGTAAAATTTTTGTCGGAAATGGGCGGCAGCTTTGCTTTTGTGGGCAGGCAGTTTAAAATTGATTTTCATGATAAAGAGTATTTTATTGATTTACTTTTTTTTAATCTCAAACTCAACTGTTATGTAGTTTTTGAACTCAAGGCCCGTGAATTTGACCCGAAAGATGTAGGGCAAATAAAATGGTATATGGAGTTAATTAACAAAGAGGTAAAAGAACCTGCTCATCAACCTACTATTGGAATCATTTTGTGTAAAAACAAAGACCATTTGATGGTAGAATATATGCTTTCAAACATTCAAGATCCTTTAGGAGTAGCCACCTTCAATAGATATGAAGAGCTGCCCGAAAAATATGCCAAATACCTGCCAAGTGAGCAAGAAATCATTAAAAGATTGGCAAATTTAGGAGCTGAAAAATAGTATTCTTTCATTTAGAAAGAAAAACCAATAGCAATGACAACGGAAAAACTTCATCAAAATATAGACATTCGAGAAGATTATCTTTTAAAAAAAGATGATTTATTGGAGTTACTTTTGCAAGATAAAACCTCAGAAAATAATATTTTGTGGGCAACTGATTCTTATGAACATAAAGGTGTAAAATTTAGACCACTCGCACCAATTACCTCCGATTTGATAACAGGTGAAAATGGAAATTTAATTCAGCCACGTGCCGTAAAAAGTAAAGAAGAGCAACTTTTAAGAACCCGAGATAAAGCAGAAGTTTTTACACCACTCAGTATCGTAAAACAAATGAATGATGCTTGTGACACAATGCGAATTACCAAAAATAATTGGCAGGAATATGTGGCATTACTAAAGCTAGAAATCACTTGTGGTGAAGCACCTTTTATTGTTTCTCGTTATGATCCAGTTGCTGAAAAGCAAGAATTACTACCACTAAGTGACCGTGTAGGTTTTTTAGATAAAAAGCTGCGTGTTGTTTCAAAATACTGTAATACACAAGAAGAATGGATAAAATGGGCAAAAATCGCTTTTCAGAGTTCTTACGGTTACGAATGGCAAGGAGACAGTTTACTCATTGCTCGTGAAAATCTACTTTATACATTTATTGATTACTACCAAGAAAAATTTAAAGAAACGCCAAGCATTGAGCTACAAAAAGAGATAGCAGAAATAATCGTTTGGAATATTTTTCAAATGGACGGTCTAAAATATGTGATACCAATGAGTTGTAAAACAGAGACAATAACTATAAAAGGAATAGAAACTTTATTTGGCAAAGAAGATGACCGAATAGTAGAAAAACCATGTGCTGGATGCGAAAACAAAACAGCTAAAAATCATAATGGTACTTATGTTAAAATTATGGATTGGAAAGAGAATATAATTGAAATATTTGTAGATATGATAAATTGAGATATTTAACAATTCGAATATTCATACTTAACAGAATAACCATTTTGGATATCAAGAAAAGAATTTTAGAAAAGCATGAATGCCAATCAGCACACATCCAAAAGGCATGGTTTTGTTTACCAAAGACATTTTTGAAGTTAATCAATGTTTAGTTCTCTGCATCTAGATTTATACATTATACCTAGAAAATCTGTAAGCTAACTGAAGAAAACACACAATAAAACTGATATACATTTAGCTTTTTTTATCTCAATAGCTCAAGGATTTCAATAAAATATAATTACCTTATCAAATTAAAGACCCCAGATAAGTATATCTGTTTTCCATTGGTTAAAGTCGCTTCTACGGTATAAAAATAAGAACCACTAGACAACTCAGAGGACTTATAGGTTCCATCCCAGCCTTTTTCTATTTGGTCTGAGACAAATAAAATTTCCCCTACACGATTGGTGATCATCAACTTATAAAAAAGAATATTGTTGCCAAAAGCTCTAAAGATATCGTTTTTTTGATCTCCGTTTGGACTAAATGAATTAGGTAAAAAAATAGTCTCAGCTTCTTGAGGTGAATTTACATTGATTTGAAAAGGCAATTCAAAGCTACATATACTATCTGCTATAGCCCTAAATTTGAATCGCTCAGAAGTATAACCACTAAACAAATTGTCTTTGCATTCCATACACTTCAATCCAGATACTTGGTCCCATCGATACACTACGGGCACATTATTAGGATTGTTTTCTAAGATTGGCAGGGACACTTCTTGACCAAGATTGATATTGATGACACTATCAAAGGTAAAGACTTGATAAAATACATCTGAACCGATAGATATCAAAGTATCGATAAAACAAGCATTCTCATCTATAATTTTGAGATTATAGGTTCCGTTGCCTAGTTTTTTATATATGCCTTCTGAGTTAAATTGAGAATTATTGAGTAAGTAGCTATATTGACCTGCTTTAGAAGTCCCACCAAATGATTTAGCAATGAAATAGCCATCTTGGTCTCCAAAGCATTTTTCGTTTCTAGTTTTAATAAAGGTTTGAATTTTAGAAGGTTGAGAAAGGACAATGGTACTCGTTCTTTTACAATTGTACTGATCCGTAACTTCATAGAAATTAACTCCAGAAGGTCTTCTTCGATGAAAAATCGAGTCTAAGTGTTGACCATTTGCGGTTAGTTTATAGGGTGTCAAACCTCCTGAAATATTTAGTTTTACCACGCCGTCATCTCCTTGGAAGCAAGATATAGGCTTAGTGATTTCTGATGTAAGAGACAAGGGGCCTGTGAGTTTTGGTATGTCAAAGTCCACTCGAAATAGACACGACAAACTATCTTGGATTAAAACTTGGAAATTTCCTGAATTATTATAACGTGCATTACTGTCTTTTGCCTGTAGCGCATTTATCCAATTGAATCTTAGCGGATGTTTTGCATTGGTTGAATTGACTTGAGCAAGAATAATAGAAGGGTTATCACAGCTCTCCAAGGATTTGTCAACGGTAAATGAACTAGAATCAAAAACCCTAAAATCAAAACTAGTATCGAAGACACATCGAGCTGAATCCTGAATATTGATTTGATATTGCTTGGAGAATAAATGTTGAAATAGCGCACTGTTTTGGATTGTTTGACCATTAATTTTAAGGAAAATAGGTATGTTTTTGGAAATATTATAGTCAATTTTTAGCGCTGTAGAATCATAGGTGCAGGTAATAGGGTCAAAGCTAAAGGATGGCCTTAGTTTGTATAGCGTATCTATTGTAAATGATTCTTGAATTTCGCAATTATTTTTGTCTCGGATTTTCAAACTATAAGTTTCAAATGGCTTAAGTCCATAAATTGCATTTGATTTATTTTGATTGCTCCAAGTAATATCATAGGGCGATGAACCACCGCGAATAAAATCGATTTCAATTTTACCGTTTTTAGCTTCTATACAATTTGCATTTGTTTTGGTCGCTTTCATAATGAAGCTATCAGGCTGAGGCACGAAAAGAGTGTTGTCGAAGATACAGCCGAGTGAATCGATGAGTTTATAGGAATAGGTTCCGGATTTTAATCCGCTAATCGTGTTCTGTGTGCTTCCCAAGGCCCAAGATACGTTATATGGAGGAATACCTCCAGTAGGGATTATAGTTATGTTTCCATCTCCAGATCTAAAGCAGCTAAGGGCTTGTATATTGTTTTGAGTTGTTAGTTTATCGGGATTTCTCAAGAATATTATAGTCGTATCCAAACAGTTCATTGCATCACGAAGCACCAAGGTATAAGTGCCTCCAGCTAAATTAAATATAGAATCTGAAGTTGGTCCGTGTCGCCAATTTATATTGAGATTGCCTGTACCGCCACTTGGATTGATTTTGATTCGGCCATTTCGATCATTTTGGCAAATAACGGGATATATTGTTTCATTGGCTTTGATTTCTGAAGGTTGAATAATCACTTCTGGGACACTGAAAATACAATCTCGACTATCTTTGAGCTGAAATACATAATTGCCAGCTTTGATATTAGAGAGTAAGGGATTATTCTGAAAATTAGCATTATTATAGCCATATTGATAAGGAGGAGCACCGCCACTTTGCCTCAAAAATCTAACTTGAGTCGTCTGACCATAACATTTTAGGGAGTCGTATTGTATCTCAGTAAAGATTTGAGAACTATAGGGTACATTGACCAAAGTATCATAAATACAACCTAAAGCGTCTCTAAATTGCAAGAGATAACTTCCATTATCGAGATTGCCATAGACTAAATTATTGCTAAAGCTGCTATTCCCTAAAGCAGTCATCACATTTCCAACGCCTGATAGGGTCAAGATATTTATTTTTCCTGTGCCATTTTGATTACAAGAAATAGAATCTACTTTTAAAGTAGAATTGACTTTATTGGGTTGTGTGATTTCGACATTGTAAGCATAGGTACACAAAGCGGTATCTCGAAGTGAAAAAGTATAATTTCCTGATTTTAGACTAGTATAGGTAGTTTGATTAGTCCAGTTTGGATTTTGGTCAAATTTAATTTGGGTGAGACTTGGGACATTGATTAAATTAATCTCGCCATTTGCTTCTCCATGACAAGTGGCATTGAGTTTCCCTAATATAAATGGAATGGAATCGGCTGCAGGCAACGAAAGGTTTGATCGATTTACTTCACAGCCATTTTTATCGGTGAGTTTTAAGTTGTAGCTCTTTGGCGTTAAATTTTGAAAAATCGTATTAGAAGAACCAGGATTGCCATCTAAGCTAATAAGATATGGCGGAAGTCCACCAGAAGGGATTGCAGAAATTTTGCCATCAGAAGTATAGCGGCAGGTTGTTTTAGTGACATCTGTTTGGAGCGCTAAACTAGGATAGGTAGGTAGCCATACAGAAGAATCATACATACAGCCTTTAGCATCTTCAATTCTAATCAAATAGGTACCTGAGCTTAAATTAGTCAAAATCGAATCTGACCTAAGATTATTATTGAGATAAAACTTCAAAGGCTTGGAAACATTAAAAGAATTAACTGAAATAATACCAGAGTTGTCATTACATTTAATTGAGTCGGCTTTGGTAGTAAAGTAATGTTTTTCTTTTGATTTTATCTCTACTACAGTATCTTTTGCGCATTGATTGGCATCAAGTACTTGAACAGAGTAAATTCCAGGAGTTAACTGACTAAATGAATCAGAAGAAACTAAAGCAAGGGCATTTAATCGGTATTGATATGGTGCGACACCTCCTTGAGCCCTAATTTTAATGGCGCCATTAGTTAAACCGAAGCAGGAAATGTCATGCGCTGTAACTTGGGATTGAAGTTTTTGGGGTTCTGAAATTATAGTAGTTACACTATCTCGGCATCCAAGTTTATCGGTTAATATGCCTTTGTATGTGTTTGGGGCTAAATTGTTTAAGTTATAAGTATTGGCGCCATGTGACCATGAGATAGTATAGGGTGGTCTGCCTCCAGAAGCAGCGGTCTGAATTTGTCCGTTTTGGTCTGAGAAACATTTAATGTCGCTTTTGGATATGAGTGCTAAGTCTAAAATAGGTGGATTGGTTAATACGAAGGTGTCTCTGTATATACATCCTGTTACATCACTAGTTTCGAATATATATTGTCTCGGTTGTAAATTCGAAAAAACTAAACTCGAAGCCTGTACATTATTCATTTTATAATTGTATGGTGGCGTGCCCCCGGACAAGGATATAGTTATTTTTCCATTGTTTGCTGCAAAGCAGGTAATAGAATCTACCAAAGCCGTCCGAATAACGGTATCTTTAATTGGTAAATACACATTGGTATCAATTAAGCAATTTCTCGAGTCTCTAATTTTTAGATTATAGGATTTGCTCGTCAAATTATTATAAAAATTGACTATTTGAGTTGGCCCATTGTCGAGTGAAAAAGAATATATTGGCGATCCCCCTGATACATTGGCGACGATTATTCCATTAGCTTGATTTTGACAGTTTACCGAATCAAACACAAAATTGACTTGTAAGCTTTGCGGCGAAGTCAAAGTCACAGGAAAGCTAAAGATACAAGTATTATTTGTTTTAATAGATAAATTATAAGTACCAGAATTTAAATTGATAAATGAATCTACAATCGAAAAAGGACTATTGTTCATACTGAAAGTAGCGTTAGTAGGAGCATTGCTCGGCACTACTTTAATCTTGCCATCTTGAAGCCCGAAGCATGAAGGAGGTGTAGCGATATGAAACACGGCAAAAGTATCTAGGGAAATATTTTGTTGAGCAATACATCCTCTAGGCTCTCGTACATAAATAGTTTTCGTATTGCCTCCTAATTGATTAGTGAAGATTGGTGAAGATTGGTAGTTTACACCATCAAGTGAATATTGTAAATTTCGATTATGCGTATTGCGGGCATAGACTTGAATGCTTCCTCTTGAATTAGCTTTGAAGCAACCACTTGGTACGATACTGTCTATGGTTATTATATTTCGTTGTGCGATTTGATAGATTAGACTGTCGGTAGTGCAGCTTGTCAAATTTCTAAAGGCTTCACAAGTATATATTCCAGGTAGATTTATATTTCTGGTTTGTGTTGAAGTGTTATTGTCCCAAATATATCGAT
Organism: Chitinophagales bacterium; assembly: GCA_025455685.1. Lineage (GTDB taxonomy): Bacteria > Bacteroidota > Bacteroidia > Chitinophagales > JADJOU01 > JALOMB01. Next base: position 12,665 of record JALOMB010000025.1, read on the forward strand.
TGGCAGCACCGGCATTGAGCAGAATATTTCCAGAACAATTTAAAGTATCCGCTATGTTTATTTTTGTATTATTATAATTTCTTCTCAGGATAAGGGTGTCCTTATAAGTATAATTTGTAGGGAAACCATTAAGATATAGCTCACTAATTAAAGTGTTGGTACCAATATTTAAGGGCAAAATCCTAGAGTTAATGGTGTCATTTGTGACCAATATTGGGGGGTTGCCATTTACTTGCCAACTTTTGGTACTTGAGATAGGAGATCCTATCGGTATATATCGAAAAGCTTGAGGGAAAGCGATATTATTTTGAGCATTTGCGCCCGGAGTTGCCACAAATTGAGCATTGCTTGGACCTTGAAGTCCAATGGTGTAGTTGTTACTACAATTGATACTATGACCCGCATTATCGATATACACTTCGATGATATTGGAGGTTTCATAGAGTACAATTCGTGCAGAAAAGGTACTTGATAAAGGACATCCATTTAAAAAATTTACATTTACATATTTGAAAATTGTATATCGATTGGGAAATGTCCCTAAAGTCTGTACGGTAAAACTCCCATTTCTTCCTAAAGTATTTCTGGCATCTAAATCTACGAAACTTCCAAAAATAATATTCTCTAAAGTAGGAAGTGGAAGGGGTGCATTAGCAAAACTAGAAAGAGTTCCGGCTAAGGTAGCATTAAATGAAATATAGGCGTTTGGAGAGGCTATAATCTGACTAAAGGTAGTATTATAATAACTAAACGGAAAACCAATATTGATAGCAGGTGAAAAAGCATCATCTGTATTGTTGATCCAAGGTTCCGGTGTCCCTAGGGTTTCGTTGGGCAATGTAGCGACATAAGGTATTGATATGACGCTATAATTAGTGGTTTGTTTAAAAACATTATTGGTATAAATATTAATGGAATCCCAAGCACATATCGAAGTGTCCTTTCTGGTTTGAGTTGGAGAGAAGGAAGAGCCATAGAAACTACTCACCACCTGTGCCTGAATTGTTGTATTCAGATATAAAAAAACTACTAAAAACAGAATGTTGTTTTTTTTCATTGAAATCAATGCAAAAATTAAATGTAAAATTATATAATTTATTTTGATTTCATTAAAAAATTAATTTTTTATTTTTAAAATCCATCAAAAATGATATTTCAAAGCAAACACTAAATTTCTACCTAACTCATCTGCAAAGTATCTATATCTGTTTAAGTAATTGCGATAGGTAGTATTCAATAAATTATCTATACGAAAACTAAGATCGATTATTTTATCATGTACAGGTATCTCAGTAGTCCAATTAAGATTGATTAATGAATATGCTGGTGGAGGCTTTAAAAAATCTTGAAACTCAGCTAAATGATTCTGTTGAAAGTTATGTCGATACGCTGCTTCTATATGATGCATAACTTTAGCTAAAGAAAATTCATAACTCAAGGAAGTCTGAAAGAGATTCTGTGGCATAAGCACCAAAGGTAATGCTTGAGATAAATCATCTCCTTGGGTAAATTGGTAATGCGCATGTACACTTAAATTTCCGAATCGCTGCATAGCCCTTGCATCTATTCCTATGATACGAGCATCTGTTTGTCGATAGGCGAAAACTGGATATGCGCCTCGAATGGTTAATCTATTTTCTAGTGTAGGATATAGATAAATGTAGCGATCGATCCAATTGACAAAGGCATCAATATCCCAAGTGAAACCAAAGGATGTTTTTTGACTCAAGGTTAATTTTATTTTTTTGGCCAATTCGTTATTCAAATTAGGATTTCCTTCTTCGATACTGCTTACGCCTTGATGAAGGCCAAAACTATACCACTCATTTGCAGCTGGTGCGCGTGATATGATTTGTCCTTGAAGATCGAGATTGAGACCTTGAGTAAGTTTAAAATTATGCCCTAAATAAAAAGCAATACTAGGGTTAGTTCTATTAGTCTGACTTTGCTCTGAGATGCTTCTTGAAATTTGACTAAAATCGTTGATTCTCAGATCAGATCGAAAAGATAAGAAGCTCTTGCTTTTGTTTTGCCATTCTTTGCTAATACTTTGATAAAGGGAAATTTGGTTTTGAATATAGTTAGGAATTATAGATGGAGTTTGAATTCTTTGGTCTTGGAAATTATCCATTCTAGTGATTTGAAGACCTAAATCTATAATAAACTTATTTGGTAAATCAATATGATGTGCTAGATCGAAGTTATTTGTAAGCATACTCAAACTTAATTGTGGGATATCTCGAAGAGCAATCCTAGAATTGTCAAATTCCCTTCTGAGATTCCATTGAAAACTATAAATAAACTCAGAATGATGAATTTTGTTCCATACGATATGATGTTGAAATTCTGCGATATGATGGGTAACTACTTGATTTGGTCTATTGATGTTGCGGCTAAAAGTCGTTTGCGTCCCAAAGGGAATTGTTCTGGTAAAAGCATCATTCAAATCAGTTAAATTGCTGATATGAGCTCCTGTGAGTAACCCAATATTCTGCTCGGTAACTTGATAAGTAAGCTCAGAATGGGAGTGTTCATTCCATGGTTTAAGCAAACCGACATAAGCATTTAGGCTAGTGTGGGCTGTATTGGTAAGTAAGTAATTTGGTGTATGACCGTCCCCTTGGTTTCTATAAGATACACTTGCCTTCCAAAGGTAATCCTTAAACTTGCTTGAAGCAGCTACATATCCTAAATGACCTTGCCCATTGGTTTGATAGAGATATCCAGCTTGTCCGTGTAGATGTTCGTCCTGAGCATAGGCCATCGGTATTATCTTGATTGATGTGCCCAAAGAATTTCCTTGGTATCTTACTAAATCTTTATTTTCGACTAATTCAATAGATTTAATTTGTGGCGTTTCGATTTCCAAACCATGGTCTATACCCCATTGTTGGGCATTAAAATTGGTTTCAGACCATACTATATTGACGCGATTACCCCAAAGTCCTCCTACAATAGGTTTCGAAATGCTCTGACCCGTTTGTATGAGAGAACTCTGAGGTAACTCATCAATAATATGACTAATAGTTTGATGTTCGTGGCGCTGTATCTCTTCGTGATCTAACGTTTTTTGCTTTTTTTTCTGAGCTGATATATTGATTTTGTTGAGTTGATGCTGTGCTTGTAGCAACGAACTTGGACTCAGTAAAAATAAAAGTATTAGAAGTTTATTGAATAGATACATTTGAGAAGGTAATATCAATATCAGAAGTTCCTTCAGCATTAGTTATGTCTCCAGTTGAAACTCCAGTTGCAGATTTGTTTGGATTATGGCGCAACACAAGTCTGTAACTATAGGTGCCTGATTTCGTAAAGATGACCGAATTATCTAAACCCAATGGTTTCTTATTCTTATCTTCATCTTTGTATGAATGACTAGCGGTAGGCGTGATGATATGAAAGAATTGATGTGCTTCAGCATCTTCTTTAATCTCAGCGGTTTTTTCTTCTACAGGTGTTTCACTAGTATTGTATAATTTTAAGCTGAGGTTATAGTTGATGTTTGTCTTTAATGGGCTAGTAGAAAACTCAGGTGCATTTCCTCCATCTCCATCTTTATCTTCGAAACTCCAAACGACTATGTCTTTTGGATCTGTGCTATTGGTGAAATTCATGGTTACTTTGGTAATGACATCGTGATCGTGATCTTTTTCTTCTGTTTTGGTACATGAAGAGACAGTGAAGAACGAAACGAAAAGTAATGATAAAAATAAGGTTGTTTTCATAATGTAATTTTTTTATTATATTTGCAAAGATAATTACAAAAACGCAACTCGGTTGCAAAAAATTGTTAAGAATTAAAAATTATGAAAGCATCAGAAGCTATTTTGGACTTATTGCTCGATCAAAATCAAGGATTGTCTCAAAAAGACATTACAACACATTTAGCCAAAAAGTTTCACAAAGTTACGATATATCGCGCTATAGATCAGCTTATTACACAGAAAAAAGTACATAAAGTTTTAGATGCTCAAGGAATCAGTCGATTTATGAATTGTCATGAATGCGACGATCATCATAGTGAAACTACTACAGCTCATAAACATATTCATTTTGAATGTTCAAATTGTGGTGTTTTAGAATGCTTAACCGCTGCCAAATTTTCTTTTGAAATGCCTAATGGTTATAAGGTTGCTCATTTTTCTTTTGTGGTATCGGGTCTTTGTCCTAACTGTCATCATCCAAACCAAAAGAGTTAAGCCATGATAAGTCCAGCTTCTATTCAAAGGCTAAAAGATACGGTTCGCATTGAAGATACTGTAGGATTATTCTTGGATTTGAAGCGAAAAGGTCAGGATTTTTGGGCTTGTTGTCCGTTTCATGGTGAGAAAACCCCTTCTTTTTCGGTTTCCCCGAGTCGTGGGATATATAAATGCTTTGGTTGTCAACGAGCAGGAGATTCTATTTCCTTTGTTATGGAACATGAGAATTTAAACTATGTCGAATCCATAAGATATTTAGCCGAAAAGTTTCAAATTCCACTTGAAGAGATTCACTTAGAAAATGCGGAGCAAATCAAAGAAGAACAAAGCATTAAAGCCGCTTTATATATTGTGAATGATTTTGCGAATAAATACTTTCAAGAGAATTTAACCCAAAGTTCAGAAGGAGATATAGCTTTACGCTATTTCTATGAAAGAGGACTGAGGTTAGAAACGATAAAAGCATTCGAACTAGGCTATTGTCTCGATACCTTTGAAGCGTTTACTCAAGCCGCCATAAAAGCGAAATATAATCCTGAGCATTTGATGACTTTGGGATTGACCAAAGAAACCAATGGTAAGAAATGGGATTTTTTCAAGGGACGTATTATGTTTCCTATTCATCACATTTCTGGGAAAGTAGCAGGTTTTGGAGGACGAACTATCAACAATAATTCTCAAGCAGCCAAATATTTTAATTCCCCAGAGAGCCCTGTATATCAAAAATCAGCTATTCTTTATGGCTTATATCAGGCTAAGAAGTCTATAGCGCAGCTCGATGAATGTATTTTAGTAGAAGGATATCTCGATGTCATCTCCATGTATCAAGCTGGATTAACCAATGTAGTAGCCAATTCAGGTACCGCATTAAGTATCGATCAAATCAAATTGATAGGTAGATTTACCCAAAACTTTATTTTGCTCTATGATTCCGATGCAGCAGGTGTCAAAGCATCATTGCGAAGTCTAGATTTAATTTTAGAGCAGCAATACAATGTAAAAATCGTTCATTTGCCTTCTGGACACGACCCTGATTCATTTGCAAAAGTTCATGACTATGAATTTGTCAAAGACTATATTCATAGAAATGCTCAAGATATAGTCACTTATAAAGCCAATCTATACGCCAAATCGACTCTGGAAGATCCACTTAAGCGCGCAGAAATGGCCAATGATATTATTTATTCTATTACCAAAGTAAATGATATTATCAAACGTGCAGCTTATATTCAGCAATGTTCTGAAATCACAGGTATAGACGAAAAAACCATATCGAGTCAAGTCGCCAAAATTCTTACCAGAAGATATCAGGAACTCAAAAAAGGTGTCAAGTCTTCCTATGTGGATACTCTAGAGCCTATAGTTCCCAAAACAATAGATACGCAGAACTCTTTTCAAACTTTTGTCAAAAAAACTGAAGAGCATTTGCTTAGACTTCTTATAAACAAAGGTATTGAAAGGTATGGGGAAGCAGATAATCCTTTTTTCCAAACACTAATAGCACAGTTTGTCATTGAAGAGATCAAAGACTATGCCTTTGATTTTCCAGCACATCAATTGATTTTTAATGAAATCTTACATCATTTCCATCAACATTTAATCTATCCTCCAGAATTTTATATTAATCATGTAGATCCTATTATTAGTGAATTTGCGATTAAAAACAGTGAAATTGTTCAGGAGCCTTTGATGTCTTGGAAGAATTCTAAATTTAATATTAAAGCTCCTAAATTTGGGGCTAATCATACCAAGGAAGCAGATGATTGTGTCAGAAATATCAATGTAGTCCAAGTCAGAAGGCTTCAAATGAAAATACTCGAAATGTCTCAGGGTGAAGCCTCTAAGGAAAATGCACAAGTTATTTTGGCTATGCAGGATGCATTCATTGAGGAGCGCGACAAACAAAGAATAAATGATGATTTAATTTTTTTGAAATGAAGAAGTTCGTTACTAATGTTTTAATGGTCTCGCTATTTCTTAGCATTTTATCTTCCTATATTTCTGCTGAAGTACTTGGTGTATTTAGTTTACTCGGTATTTTTTATCCTTTTCTTTATTGTGTTTATACTTTTTTTTTATTTTGGACTAGAAAAAAAAAGCCTCAAGACCGTTCAGGTATAATGCTTAAGACACATAAGAAAAATATTGTCTTAAATCTTCCTGTTTTTTGGCTTATAGCAACTTTTTTCTTTTTAAGGCATTTTAGCATATTTCCGGCAAATACGGACAGTCAACTAAAAGTGATGACTTTGAATGCAAATGTTTTTGGGATTTATGATTTGAAATCTAAGACCAAAGCACCAGAAATAGTCAACTTTATAGTTAAAGAGGCTGTAGATATTGTTTGTTTTCAAGAGTTTTTTCTCAATTATAATCATCAGGAAATTGTACAGATGATGGAAGCCAAAGGATTTAACTATTTCAAATACAAAGATCTAAATTATATCAATGGTCATGTATTTGGGTTAGCTATATTTTCAAAATATCCACTTGATTCCTTCTCTTATATCAATCCTAATGAAAGTAAGAATAACTATTGTCTCAAAGCAAGAGTAAATATTGAAAACAAATTTATTTGGATTTACAATGCACATATGCAGTCTATACAAATTCCTAAGGAGGAAGCAGATATATTAACAGCGGTAGAAAATTCTAATTGGAACTTCAAAACATACTCCTATAGTGTACTTCGTAGAGTACTTTTAGCTTATCCCAAAAGACAAAGATTGGTAGATGCTATCCTACAAGATTTATCAGATGATCAACCTTCAATTCTATGTTGTGATTTAAATGATGTGCCGATATCCTATAGCTATCAGTTACTGATCAAGAAATTAAACAATCATGGTATTTATCAAGGATTTGGCCTTAAATATACTTATGTATTTAATTTTCTACCCTTAAATATTGATTATATCCTTTATCGTGGGGATCAGCTCAAATCAAAAGGACTTAAAACATTTCATCAGATAGGTTTATCTGACCATGTGCCTTCTATAGCTTATTTTGATCTAAAAGAATAAAATTTAGTTCAAAAGTTTTGAAATTTCTTCAAAACTAGCATCGAAATAGACTACTTTGCCTGTGCTATCTAGTAAAATTACTGTTGGAATTTGTTTGACTTGGAAATACGCTGCATATTTTGAATCCCAGCCTTTGAGGTCAGATATATGATTAGGCCAATTTAAGTTATCAGACTTAATCGCTTCTAACCATTTCTCTTTGTTTTTATCAAGAGAAATAGATAAAATGCCCAACCCTTTGTCTTTGTATTGCTCATAAAATGAAACTAAAGCAGGATTGTTTTGTCGGCATGGACCACACCAGCTAGCCCAAAAATCTAAAAGGATATATTTATGGTTTGCAGCAATTTCATTTAAGGAGATGACTTGACCACTTGGAGAAGTCCCTACAAAATGATTAAATATATGATTTGGGGAATTTGCATCCAAAGCGGAATCTTGATATACCATCTTGTCGTTGTGGTTTGTCGCGGAGTCTGTTTGTGAATCAGCACCGCCACAACTTAAAACTAAAAAACTAAGTATTAATAGACTAAAAAGACTATTTTTCTTCATTATCATCTTTTTTAGCTGTGGTCTTCGTTTTTTTAGCTGTGGTTTTTGTTTTTTTTGCAGTAGGCTTAGCTATGGTTTCCGAATTAGTGTTTTGAGCGGTATCTAATGATTCAGCTATTAAAACATCTGCCTCTTCTAACTTGAGTGTAGTTTTTTTGGTTTTTTGCTTAGCTTCTGCCTTTACCGTAGTTTGAACATAGCTAGGGGTTACAGCTCTAGGTCTAGATTTTCCATATGAGCCTGCTTTGATTTTGCCTTTTCGAGTTCTGATGTCTCCTTTTCCCATGAATTTTAAATATTTATGTTTTAGAATGCAAAACTAAATAATTTATATCAAATCAATACAAAAAAAATACTCTGTATTGCTACAGAGTATTTCTAATTAACTAAATTAAACTAATTACTTAATTTTTGCTTTAGCTGCATGAGCAGATAAATCAGAACCTGCTTTGAATTTAGCAACGTTTTTAGCTTCGATTTTGATTTCTTTTCCTGTTTGTGGATTTCTACCAGTTCTAGCTTTTCTTCTAGTTACAGAAAAAGTACCGAAACCTACTAAAGTTACTTTTTGTCCTTTTGACAAAGACTCTTGAACTGCACCCATAAAGGCGTTCAATGCATCACCAGCTGCAGCTTTAGTGATTTTAGCGTCTTTTGCGATTTTGTCGATTAAATCTCCTTTGTTCATAATTTTAAAGTTTTATTTGTTAAAAAATTTGATTTACGATGCAAATATAAACTAAATAGAAGAATTAACGCTCATTTTAAAAATAAATAAGCCCAATTTGTGGATTACTAGCTAGGTAAATTGCCTATTTTTTGTACAGTGGCCATTGTATCGCATGCTGGCAAACGGTTTTGGAAGAATGTCTAAAATAGGGCAATGTGGAAAAGTTTTTGTCTATATCTCAACGGTATAGGGAGATTTGCCCTAAAACATATCGATATTTAATTTTAATTTATGCCTGTTTAGGTTACAAACTAAAAATTAAATTTAGGCAAAGATAAGGTTTGTGTTTTGTCTATAATTTTCCATGTAGTACCATGCATCATTGGAAAAAGGCTATAAATCTGAGTTGTTAGCTGATGTTTTGCAATTTCTTTAGCTTGAGAGGTCTCTACAGCTTGATGAATTCTTTGAATTGCATCTGCCTGGATTTTCGTCATGTCTTCAGGGGAGAAACTCGTCCAAATACTATTTTTCATATCATAATACTTAATTTCAGGCGTAATATTGATCTCTTCTTTTGGAATATGAATGATATTGAGAATTCTGTTTTGCGTATCGATTTGGTATTCCATTTTTCTTAAATCATAGCCTATTTGAACTTTTGCTTTGAGAATTAGTATCGCTTTTTTTTCAGTAGATATTAAATTAAAAAAAGTTTTTTGATGGTCTTCATAGGTATATACTTCACTGACTTGAGTTTCTACGACCATGAGTTTAGCAATGTTTTGTAGCGCTTGCATCAGGATATCGGCTTGGCGTTTAGGCTCTATAGTTTCAGGACTTTTATTAAAATTTCTCCAGATCAAGATACCAATACCAAATAATATGAGTACCCCTACAAATCCTATTACAATTCCTTTGACTAAATCTGAGTTTACCATAATGCACTTTTTTAATTGAAGCAAAAATAATTTTTTTAAGCTAAATCGTCTATTTTTTGTAGTTTTGTCTAAATTTAATTTATGAAATACGCTTTAGTATGCGGCGCAAGCAAAGGTATTGGTTTTGAAATCGCCAAACAGCTCTCAAATCAAGATATTGGCATTATTGGAATAGCAAGAGATATGACATCTTTAGAACATGCCAAGAATCAATGGTCAAACCCAGAAAAACATCTGATTTATGCAGTAGATATGCTCGATACTTCTAGTCTTATTGACTTAGTTGCTAGACTAAAAGAAGCGACCAAACAC
>JALOMB010000100.1 GCA_025455685.1 Chitinophagales bacterium
TTCTTAGTGTTTAATGCCAAATGATACAATAAACTATCTTTTTTAGTAGATTCTAAATGACTCAATAAATCATTTTCTATGACTTTGTGCTGCGATATAGCTTGAGTCAATGTTTTTTCATTGATGAAATTCCTTAGATTGACTAATGTCAAGGTAATAATCGAAAATAGTATTAAGACGAAAATAATCACGATAAATACGATACTTTTTGTCGTGATATTGGTATTGCTCATGAGATATCGCCAATATTTCGGCGTCAATAATTTAAAGTCTGCATGACGGAAAAGAAGCAATAATAAAGTAAAGAATAAATTGAAAATCAAAACAATCGTGAGAATTGAAAATTTCAAAAACTGCCTTTGATAATAACTCGAATATACTACTTTTAGCTCCTCTGATATAGGTACTGTGGTCAATACATACTTAAAATGTTTGATTTTTTTATTTTTTGGTGCGCTTAAATTTTCTTCAAAAGGAAATTCGCCAAACTGATAAAGCAAATTATTATTTTGATAAATTCCATAATTATTGAGTTCAAACCAATAAGTTTGAATAATTTGAATTTTTAGATCATCTGAAAGCCCATTCAAATAATTCTTAGGTATCACTTCATACAGTTTCCCCGATTCTACAAAATAAAATCTAGTGTACAAAGGCGTTCGACCCAAAAAAGTATTTGATCCGAAGCTATCTAAATCTTCAATTTTAGCATAATCAATTAAAGCTAATTCAAATCGCTTATTATCTATATAGGCCGAATTAATTGTTTCATTTTTAGCTTTAATGGCAAATGGCTCGAAAGTCAATGCAATGATTTGAGAGAGAGAGCTACGGATTTCATTTTTCTTGACATAATTAAAATACACCAAAAAAAACAGCATCTATAAGGAACTTTAAACTGCTAATATAAACAAGTTTTTATTATTGAGAATTCTAAAATAAGTTTTTTTGAGATAAAAAGTCACTATCAAAGCTATAACTATTACGCTGTAACTTCCCATTGGTAGGAATTCTTGCTTATTGATTTGATATAAAAAAATAAACAGGACTAATACAGCTGTCAAAGCACTAAATAATAACAAAATCTTATTCTTCGAACGTAAGAAAATATAAGTTATAATTTTATTGATGATTAGAAATTGAGTTACGATAAGCAAATGAATACAAATTATTCCTATTGCCGTATAAATATTGACTTTGGTGAGGTTGTCAAATTCAAACCAAATACTTGAATTTAGTATTATTTTTTGAGTCGTTTTATATATAAATACCACACTAATCAAACACCCTAAAAAAAGCGACGTAAATAGTGCAAACTTTTGATTTGAGTTTCTAATCATCCTTCTAGATGAATTAGGAAACCTAAAATAAACAAATATTGACAAAGTCAAAAGAATACTGATAAACAAAATTAAATCTCCTAATGAAGCATTTAAGTTCGATATAGACAAAAGCTTGGAATTAAATAATCTCAACCTATATAAAAATGAAGGAAACTTATAAAAATAGATTAAATACTTAACCAAAAACAAACTTAAACCCAAAAATATCAGTCCTCTTAGTGGTCTTAATGGCCATATATAATTAACAATCTGATAACTCATGATGAGGTAGAGTACCCAGAGTGAGAAAAAAATGATAAACTTCGCCAAAATGACTAAGTCTGAATCAAAAGGCTTAAATTTACTTAAAATACTGTATGAGTCTCTTATTTTGATTTTAAAGGCATCATCAATAAATAAATTATTTGACAATATAAGCTCAAAATGGTTGTTGTTATTAGGAAAAAGCTTAGAGGATTTATAAATTTCTTCTTCTACTATTTTGTTAATTCTAAAAGTTTGCACCCAAGTACCACATTCATTTTTCTTCTGAAATACGATATATTGCATTCCTTTTAAGTCAATTTGTTGAATAGGGAGATTTGAATCAAACATAGATATTTGTAAAATATCATCTTCGTGATTCCAAAAATTTAATTTGTTGTTTTGAAAATGATACAAAGTCCCAATTGATTTACCCTTGACTTGATTTGGATGACAAATCTGTTCAAACCTTTTATACTCCTCACTAAGCAATTTACTCAAACCTTCAGATACTTCTTTTGGCTTATTGAAGGTCGATACAGTGACCAATCCATAGAGCAATAAAAGCACCATGGATAACATAATTTCTAATTTAAATCGATTTTTGTGCAGTCGATATTTAAGCATCTCGATTATATTCTTGTTTTGCTTTATTCCATAATACATCCATTTCGGTTAAGCTCATTTGAGACAATGGCTTTGAAGCATTTCGCTCTATATATTCAAACCTAACCTTAAATTTTTGATTGGTACGCTGAAGTGCCAATTCGGGATCTATATCATTTTTTCTCGCAAAATTCACGAGACTAAACATCAAATCACCAATTTCTTCAGCGGTTTTTTCTTTTGATTGACTCTTAGTCGCTTCCATGAGCTCATGAAACTCTTCTTTTACCTTGTCTAGCGCTTGTGAGGCATCCTCAAAATCAAAATGAACCCCTGCTGCTTTTTCTTGAAGACGATAAGCCTTGATGATAGACGGCAGTGAATTAGGAACCCCAGCTAAAACAGAGTAGTTTATACTATCTTTCTTTTCTTCTTTCTTTATTTTCTCCCAATTTTGTTTTACTTCTTCTTCGGTATCAGCTTGTATATCGCCATAAATATGTGGATGCCTTCTGATTAATTTCTCATTAAGTTGATCGATGATTTCTGAGGTATGACCCGAGCCTGCCTCCTCAGACAGCAAGCCATAAAATACTACGTGAAGTAAAATGTCTCCGATTTCTTCGTTGATGTTTGACCAGTTTTTTTGTAAGATAGCTTCCTGCAACTCATAAACCTCTTCTATTGTCAATTTTATGAGAGACTCATGCGTTTGCTTCCTATCCCAAGGACATTCCGCACGAAGACGCTTCATTATTTCCAATAGTGTTTCAAAGGATTTAGCGTTACTCATTTAGGGTTTGTTTTGGTTAAATCCTGTGAATGCTCTACAAAATTCACAGGTTTCTTCTTGTGTATCATGATAGCGACCATCATGATCAAAGCAAACAATATAATTATTTGTGTAATCAAAGCATTATTGTACCAACTTATATTCAATTGCCTTGGGATTTGCATCATTAGCAATATAGTAATCAACCCTCTCGGAGCAATCCATAATAATGGCATCGAAGGAATTTTTAGACCCCAAAATAGTGCTGTTCTCACCAAAAATACTAAGCCCACGATAGCTAATGCATACGGAAAAGTTTCCTTTGAAAGCACATCTTCTAAATTGATCATCATCCCAAAAATCACAAAAAATGTCGTTCGAACCAAAAATGCAAATTCTATTACCGTATCTTCAAATAAATGTACTGTTTTGTCGATTTTTATTACATCTAAATTAAAGGGCAAAATCTTTTTGAGCCGATTTAAATTCTTGAGCATAATCCCAAATACCATCACGAAAACTAAACTAGGCAAATGATAGTATTTCATCACAAAATAGATCAATACCGTCACTATGACGATCGGAATATATTTGACTTTATGGTTTATTTTCATCAATAAAAGTCCTAAACAAGCAGATACCATTGCCGATATGATCACCACCAATATCGTCTGAAAAAAGAAATTGACACCTGCGTTGAAGTTAATAATGGCATTATAAGCCATGAAATTAAAAAGAATAATGCCGAAAATATCAGATAAGCTCGATTCATAAATCACAAATTCTTTTGACTCATCATCGAGTACTGATGCCGTAGTAATAGCTATCGCAGAACTAATAATCGACAAAGGAAGCAAAGCAAACCATGAAGTGACCTTGTCCAAACCCAAATATTGCTGCATCATAAAAGCTCCTATCGAACAAAATAATACTATGGAAACAAATGCGATAAAGGAACTTTTGAATATTAACTTGAATTTTTCTTTCTTAATCTTAAGCTCCATGGAGCCTTCTAGCACTATTAGGATTAAACCTAAGGTGCCAAACAACTGTATGATCTCATGAAAATCAGGTAGTTGTACACCCCAATATGATAAAATTAGTTTAGAGACAAATCCTAATGATAGCATTAAAATCACCGATGGAATTTTAGTAAATCGATTGCTTAAATCAAATATATATGAAATTAGCAATAAAACACAAACTAAAATTACATGAACAACCGGCACAACTAGATTTTTTTTACAAATATATAGGTTAAAATTTTAACTAATTTACAATTAACTCACATTTTATGCTATAATTGTGTATACTGTCTATTTATTAGTACTTTTGCGTGTTGATATTTATATGTTTTAAACAATTTATAAAATTTAAATCTGACAAAATAAAAAATGATATCTTTGCATCAAAACTAATTTAATTATGTCTATACTTGTCAATAAAAATTCAAAAATCATCGTTCAAGGATTCACAGGAAAAGAAGGTACATTTCATGCCGAGCAAATGATAGCTTATGGAACCAAAGTCGTAGGTGGCGTCACCCCGGGCAAAGGCGGTCAAAAGCACCTTGACCTACCTGTATATAATACTGTAGCTGATGCAGTTGCTGCTACAGGCGCTGATGTTAGTATTATTTTTGTACCACCTGCATTTGCTGCTGATGGTATCATGGAGGCTGCTGATTCTGGAATTCGCGTTATTGTCTGTATTACTGAAGGAATTCCAGTACAAGATATGCTCAAAGCCAAAAAAGCCGTTGAAAATTCAAGCTCTATTCTTATTGGCCCAAATTGCCCTGGTGTAATTACTCCTGAAGAAGCCAAAGTAGGGATCATGCCAGGATTTGTTTTCAAAAAAGGACGTATCGGTATCGTCTCAAAGTCAGGTACCCTCACTTACGAAGCTGCTGACCAAATAGTCAAAGCTGGATTCGGAGTTTCTACCGCTATTGGTATTGGTGGAGACCCAATTATAGGCACTACGACCAAAGAAGCTGTTGAGCTTTTCATGAACGACCCTGAGACAGATGCTATTGTCATGATAGGTGAAATCGGAGGCTCTATGGAGGCAGATGCAGCGCGCTGGATTCAAGAAAACGGCAATAAAAAACCCGTTATCGGATTTATAGCAGGACAAACCGCTCCAGCAGGAAGAAGAATGGGACACGCTGGCGCCATCATCGGCGGCAAAGATGATACCGCAGAAGCTAAAATGAAAATTATGTCTGCTTGTGGACTCCATGTCGTAGCCTCACCAGCCGAAATTGGTGCCGAAGTTGCTAAACATATTAAATAAATTTCTCATTTGATTTTTTAAGTATCACGCTAAGTTAGTTTTCTGACTTAGCGTTTTTTTTTCTTTTTTAATTTATCACATATGAAAGTAAATCAAATAATCCAACGTTATATTACTATTGTAGGGCGACTCTCAAATAGAAAAAAAGCTACTTTTGAGCAAATCAAAAGTGCCGTATTCGACAGCTATTTCAATTATGACAATCAACGAGATGAGTTTTCTCAAAGAACACTTCAACGAAACATTAAAGATATCAAAGAGCTTTTTGGTGTTGAAATTAAATTCAATCGAAAAGAACAGTGTTATTTTATTCAAAACGATAATCCAAATTTTACACATACTGAAAATAAAAATTTATTGAATTCTTTTCATTTGATGAATTTTGAGAAATACATGAAAAACGTCTCTGATTATATAGTCTATGACAATACATATTATAAGGGTAATGAATACATTTTCGATATTCAGAATGCTTTGAGTAGCAATAAACTTATCGAAATAGACTACCGAAAATACGAAGAAAGCGATACACCCAAGCTCAGAATAGTAGAGCCTTATGGTTTAAGAGAAATTGAAGGCAGATGGTATCTCTGGGCCAAAATACAAGGCACCAAAGATGATTTTAGGGTTTTTGGCTTAGATAGAATTTATAAACTAGAAATTTCAGGCGGTTCATTTAAACGTCAAAATATATCTATCCTTAATTATTTCAAGGACTCTATCGGTACTTATGTCCTTGGTGAGGAGCCTGTCGAGCGAGTCAAGCTCCAAATCAATGATTTTATGTATCATTATTTTAGGTCTTATCCGGTGCATCATACACAGCGCTTCGAAAAGAATGATGACGGTTATTTGATGGAGATTAGGGTTCAAATCAATACGGATTTGGTCAATAAGATTTTTCAGTTTGGAGATCAGATAAGAGTCATTCAGCCCAAAGCTTTAATCAAGGAAATTAAAAATCGTTTAAATTTGATTGCGGCATATTATGATTGAGTTTGTCTGAGAGGTGAATAGTTTGTGGTTTTTTTGTGGATAAATTTATCTTCGTTTTTTGGGTTAGAAATAAATTTTTTAACATTGATTTATTAAAATTGGTTTATTTTTGGGGTGAAAAAAAATACAAATACACTTTTAATCCTAAATTAAAAACACTTTATGAAAAAACTTTTACTTTCTATTTTATTGAGCTTCTTTGGGTTTGTCGCTTGGGGGCA
>JALOMB010000026.1 GCA_025455685.1 Chitinophagales bacterium
AGAAATTCTAAACATCGATGCGATTACGGGCGGATTTAATTTTCAAAATGCCTGGACGGGTGGGTTTTTGGTGAGTGAGAGTATTGCGAATTCTCATTCATAAGTGAAAAATTCTCATTCCTGTAATTATAATTACCTAAAAATCAATTACATTTGATTACCTAAACAAACCAATAATGAAAACAAAACTATTCTTTTTGACTTTCTTTCTCTTTTGTACTGTAAGCGGAGTAAAAGCACAAGTCCAATTAACGGCATGCGATACCAATTTCAGCGGCACTCAAAATTTTGATTTGACAACAGCAATACCTCAATTGTTGGGCAATCAAAATCCAAATGATTTTACGGCAACTTTTCATAACAGCGAGACCAATGCACAAGCAAATGTTAATCCAATAACCAACCCAACGAGTTTTTAATACCTGTGGTTTCAAGATCAATGAAAGCAAGTGGTTTTTTCAGTTGCAGCATCCGGTTAGTAATTTTTCAAGGGTTATTTTAAAAATCTCTCCAAAGACTATCTCTGGGGGCGGTAAAGTTAGCCTTTTAAAGCACCTGTCAAAACATTTTTACGAGTGAGAAAGCGCTTATATGCAGAAAGCCAATATTTTATGCCAAACCGTTCAATAAGAATGATTTTAATACGGCATATGATGCAAATACTGCAGCATGGGCGATAAGAATGTCAGATAGAACAAGTGAGTTAAGTCAGTTTGCGAATTTTCAAAATCCAGTGGGAGACCAACGAGGAAATCCGAATAATAATGATGCTTATTTTACCTTTATGGTTAAATTTAGCATGCTCTTCTTCCAGAAGTATGGAAAAGATTTCAAATGTTTTGATTTGAAATAAACAAATTCTTATTTTAGATTTTCAGGCTGATTTAAGGATAAATTTATAGATTTGCCCCAAAATTATAACCTATGGGAAGAGCCTTCGAATATAGAAAAGCCAAGAAAATGGCACGTTGGGGTAAAATGGCCGTGCAATTTACCAGGATTGGTAAGGAAATTGCAATGGCAGTAAAGCAAGCAGGACCAAATCCAGATTCTAACTCAAGACTAAGATTAGCGATACAAAATGCAAAATCTGTCAATATGCCTAAAGATAATGTCGAAAGGGCTATCAAAAAAGCATCTAGTAAAGATGAAAAAGATTTCGAGGAGCTCCTTTATGAAGGCTTCGGGCCACATGGCATTGCTTTTCTCATCGAAACTGCTACAGACAATACCAATAGAACCGTAGCCAATATTAGATCTCATTTCAATAAATGCAATGGTTCACTAGGAAACTCAGGTAGTGTAGAGTTTCTATTTGAACATAAGGCAATATTCACCATAAATCTTCCCTTGCAAGAATTAGAGGAAGTTGAATTGGAGCTAATTGATTATGGTTTAGAAGAAATCGGTCAGGAAGAAGATGAAGTATATATTCAGACGAGTTTTGTAGATTTCGGTAAAATGCAACAAGCCCTAGATGAGCGTAATATCGAAATTTTAAGCACCGAAAAGCCTAGAATTCCTTTGACATTCAAAGATGATTTGTCAGAAGAGCAAATTGCTGACATCCACAAACTCATCGATAGACTCGAAGAAGATGAAGACGTTCAGAATGTCTATCACAATATGGCAGAGTAATTTATCCAGAATTTTTAGGGATTTTTACGATTTGTGGATATTTTTACCAAACGATTGTTCAATATTTTTTTATTTTTGTCCTAAATTCATATAACTATAAAACTTTCCCTATGAAATATTTAGTATGTATAAGCAAAGTTCCTGATACAACTGCAAAAATCAGTTTTAAAAATGAGGACAAAGAATTTAATTCAGATGGCGTAACTTTCATCATGAATCCTACGGATGAGTGGTATGCTTTAGTTAGAGCTTTGGAATTAAAAGAAGCTTCTGGAGGACAAGTCACAGTGATAAATGTAGGACCAAAAGACAATGAGAAGTTTCTTCGCTCCGCTATCGCAATTGGTGCTGATGATGCCGTTCTTATCGAAGCCAATGAAGAGACTGAGAGTTACTATATCGCTAAGAATATCGCGAAATATGCCCAAGAAAACGGTTATAATTTTGTCATCACAGGAAAAGAAACGATCAGTTTTAATAGTTTTTCTTTAGGCGGAATGATTGCTGAATTCATGGATTTACCTTTTATCAATCAAGCTACACAGTGGATGCTCAACGGCGAAGTTTCCACAATTTATAAAGAAATTGAAGGCGGTGAAGAAGTTTTGGAGGTCACAGGTAACTGTGTTATCTCTGCACAAAAAGGAATGGCGGAGCAAAGATTAGCTAATATGAAAGGGATTATGATGGCTAAAACTAAACCTTTAGCTATAATTCCAATAGCGCTTGGCGAAGAAAAAGTACAAGTTTCGCAATACCAAGTAACTCCTCCAAGAGGAAACTGTAAAATGTTTACGCTAGATCAAATTGATGAATTGGTCCAAGCACTTCAATCAGAAGCCAAAGTAATTTAACTTAACTCAACTTAAATCAATAAATATGGTATTAGTATTTTTAGAAAGTAGCAATCATAAAATTAAAAAGAATTCTTTAGAAGTAATTACCTATGGTAAGAAAATAGCTAAAGCAAATAATGGTAAGTTAATTGGGATTCATTTTGGTGCCTTGGATGACTCTGACTCATGTAATAAGTACGGATTGGATAAGCTTTTTATCCTCAATGAACCTGTTTTCGAAGTGTTTGACAGTCGCCTATATACTAAAGCTATAAAAGCAGTATATTTGGCTGAAAATTGTCAATTTGCATTTTTTGGTTTTAACCTCAATGGAAAAGCACTTTCTGCTAGATTAGCAGCAGCTTTAGATGGTGGTTTAGTCAATGGAGCTAATAGCTTCGCCGATTTAAACGGTGGTTTCAAAGTCCAAAAGACTATTTATTCTGGTAAAGCTATCGCAACTTATCAAATTGTAGCGCAACACAAAATTCTGTCTATTGCTTCCAATACCGTATCTATAGAGGAGAATCCATCGACTTGTGAAGTAGTAAACTTTAATTCAGGTATCGCAGCAAGTGAAGTAAAAGTCAAAAAAATCAAAGAGGAGAAAGTAGCAGGCGAAATTCCTTTGGCAGAAGCAGACCTAGTAGTCTCTGGTGGTAGAGGTCTAAAAGGCCCAGAAAATTGGGGAATGATAGAAGACTGTGCGAAAATCATTGGTGCTGCAACGGCATGTAGTAGAGCAGTAGCAGATGCGCATTGGAGACCGCACCACGAGCATGTCGGTCAGACAGGAGGAGCAATAGCACCTAATTTATATATCGCTGTGGGTATTTCTGGAGCCATTCAACATTTAGCTGGAGTAAGTAATTCTAAGACGATATTAGTGGTCAATATTGATCCTGAAGCGCCATTCTTCAAGGCTGCTGACTATGGCGTAGTAGGTGATGCTTTTGAAGTAATGCCCAAATTAAATGAAGCGCTTAAGAAAGCAAAAGGCGTATAAAATTTTTTTCTGAAAAAAAACGATGGTCTCAGATGTGTATTCTAAGCATCTACAAGGTTTCCTTCGACTTATAGGCTTTTCTAATAGATTGCTTGCCATATCAATTTTCTTAGGAATTTTAATAGGGTTGAGTTCCGGTGTATTCTTAGTGAGCTTGCATACTATTACTCATTTCAGGATGTCGCATCGGGAGTTAATTTATGCATTGCCAATTATTGGTTTAATCATTAATTATGTATATCTTCGATATGGTTCGGATTCTTCCCGTGGTATAGATTTGATATTAAATAATATTCAAAACAATAAAGGCAGCATTCCTATCTTGATGGCACCTTTGGTTTATATAGGTACGCTTTTGACACATCTCGTAGGAGGTTCCGCTGGAAGAGAAGGTACAGCCCTTCAAATGGCTGCGGGTATGACAGAAATGCTAAAGAAATTTTTTCAAATCGAAGAATACAAAACCCAAATACTTTTAAAATCTGCAGTAGCATCTGGTTTTGGCTCTGTCTTCGGTACACCTATCGCTGGGATTTTCTTTGCCTTTGAATTTATCCAAAGAGGGAAAATAGACTTTTCTGGTATTTTTTCAATAGTTTTGACTACTTATATTGCTTTTGGGGTAACGCATATTTTTCCTTATGAACATACGAACTATGAAGTGACTCAGTCCTTATTCTTTTCTTGGAAAAATCTCGGAATCACGTTGATTTCGGGTCTTTCTTTTGGATTTGCCGCTTGTTTTTTTGTGTTTTTATATCAAAGCTGGAAAAATCTTTATAAAAAATTATCAATCCCTCAGCTGTGGACTGGTTTTATCGGAGGAGTTCTCATTTTGCTGCTAACTTATGGGCTTCATACAGATATTTATCTAGGCTTAGGAATTGAGACTATACAAGCGTCTTTTCATGTTCCTTTGAATTTGGAAACATTTGCGATCAAAACCTTGATGACTACTTTGACTATTGCCTCTGGCTTCAAAGGCGGAGAAGTAACGCCGTTATTTTTTATCGGTGCTTCTCTTGGCAATGCTTTATCGATAGTCTTCCATACGCCACATGATGTAATGGCGGCAATGGGTTTTGTGTCAGTATTTGCTGCTGCCACCAATACGCGTTTAGCTTGTATCCTGATGAGTATTGAGTTATTTGGTTTGGCTTCGCATACACTATGGATAGCTCTATCAGTAATGGTCGCTTATTGGATTTCAGGCAAATCTACTATATATCAAGCGCAAACGATCACTCGTTAGTTTGCATATTAGGAAAATTTCGTACAATAAATATATTCTGATGACTAGTATCAAAAGAAACCGTGTAATTTTTTAAAGATATAGAAGTGCTATCCAGAAAAAAAGTATGGTGAATTTCTTTGATTTTCAAGGGGATTTGCTCTGTAGCTATACCTAAGGATTCTTCCATGAATCCATTATTGTCCAATCGATATATATTTCGAGCACAAAGAAGATAAATATGAGTTCCTAGGCTGTAACTCATAAAATGTTCCAAATCTTGATTCTTTTCGATTTTAAAGGCAGAAATCTTGGGTTGTCTGTTTTCTAAATACTGAGTATAAGCATAGTAATAACCTAAATCATATAAGAGAAATATTTGTCCAAAGGAATTAAATCCGGCATGACTAATAGGATAAGTGTTATAGCCATCTAAATGACCAATGGAGGATTTAATATTAGTTTGTGTGCTGATTAAGTTGAGTTTATTATCTAAAATAGATATATGTTGATTTACTTGATCAAAGACTAATAGTTTCATAGGCTGAGATACATCTAAACGATTTATATAGCCAAATTCAAAACAAGTAGAATCTGTAATTTTTCCTTCAAGTAAGTTGATACGATAAATATAAGACTCATTATAGACATAGAGCAAATTAAATCCATCGTAAACCATATGAGTAAAGGGATGTAAAATAGATAATGTGTCTTGCTCTTCACATCTATAGGGCATCCAGGAAGTGATGCTCAGTATAATCAATAATTTCATTATCGTTTGGCGCATATTTTCGTAAACGAGTTTGACTTGGGTTTATTTCTACAAAGGTAAAATAATTTATCCAATCACCTAAATTAATATAATTTGATTTTTGATTAAATTCAATATGAAGCGGTAAGTGTCTATGCCCAAAAATGTAATAGTCACATGGCTGCGTTAGAAATTTTTTCTTGACATAGGTAAAAAGCCATTCGTTTTCAAGCGATATAAATTCTTCTTTTTTTTGACTATTTCTAGATTTGTTCGAAAGTTTACTACCAAGCCATATTCCTAAGTTTGGATGAATTAGGCCAAACATGTTTTGAGCGAGTTTACATCGAAAAATTTTTTTTAAGTTTTTATACTTGTAATCTTTAGGTCCTAGCCCATCTCCATGAGCTAGAAAATAAGTTTTACCATAGAGTTCGATGATTTTTTTCTCTGAGTGAACGATAATTCCAATCGATTTGAAATAATCAATACAAAGCCACATGTCGTGATTTCCCAGGAAATAATGTATTTCTATTTGATCATCAATAAGGTTCATTAACTCACCCCAAAATCTATGATATCCCTTAGGAGATACAGATCTGTAGTCAAACCAAAAATCAAAAACATCTCCTAAAAGATACAAGGCTTTTAGTTTAGGACGATAAGTCTGAAGCAATTGACAAAAATGTTTTTCACGAATTAATGAAGTCTCCATATCAGGCGCACCTAAATGTAAATCACTGACCATCAATACGACATCTTTGTTCATTAACTATATATATCGAAATCTGTAAATATAATATGTAATTTTTTAGTTCCTTGAGCATTAAGTATTTTTATGCCCAAAATTTCTTGATAAGTTAACTCCTGTTCATATTGGATCATAAAAGGAGTTTCAGCACTATAAAAATTTTTGTGCTCTTCAATACATTCATAGATACTTGGATATATGTCTTTTACATGAGCAATGAGAATTTGATTTTGGGTAAACCTATCAAATGTTCTTAAGCGATTATAAGTCTTGTCAATGAGGATACTGCCTTGGTCCATTAAGATGTGCGAAGTTTTAGCAATAGATAAATCAGCTTCCAAAGGATTTCTGACTATATCGAAATTCCAATCAATTCTTCCTAAAGCATTGTATAAGTTTTCATGTACAATGACACCTTGCTTTGCTTGGCACTGATGAGCAATATGTCCGATAGCGTCTTCCAGCATTTTAAATGTATTGACAAAAAAAGCCTGATTTCCTAAAACTTGGGTTTTATCGATAAATTTGCTACAGAGTTCGTAAGGAGAGGTTTTTTTAGACTCAGGTGCTTGCGCAATGTGGTCTATGAGTGTTTTATGTGGCTGATCTACAGAAAATGTCTCTGTTTTATTGATTTCTTCAGAATAGTCAATAATTGGATTGATGTCATCTAAATTGATATATATTCTTTGTCGCGTTTCCATAAAAACGATTTTGAGTTCAAAAATAAAACATATCTTCTTCTTCTAATCGTTATAATCTCTACATTTTGTAGGAGTGTTTGATTTAATGGACAGCGATAGGCTATTTAAGCATTGTATCGTAGTTTTCGGCAATCTTGCGATAAAGATAATAGTGAAACAAATTTCTAAAGGGCACGATAAATATCGACCCTAGAAAACATGTTAATAAAGTAATGATACCACAAATAAAACCTACGACTATTAAAGCTAAAGTTTCAAACTTGTTTGACATGACCATTTGATATGATTTAGCTATAGCGTCTATGATTTCAGCATTTTCTTCAAATAAATAGACATAATCTGCAAAAGTAGTAAAAATAGACAAAAGTAGGAGTAAAATACCAGAAAAAAGTATTGAATATTTAAAGAAATCTGTCAAAACTACTCCTTTAAGCATTTCTTTTAAATCTTCTGGTGCTGATTCAGGACTTAAGCTGCCAAATGATTCAAAAACTTCAAGATTCATCATAATGATTTGAATAATTGAAATAAATAATGGCAATAATACAAGGAGGATTATCAAGAAAAGAACCAACTTGAATAAAAAGATTTTGATGAATTTTTTATAGATATCAAATAAAAGCCCAAAACTTGATGGGACACCTCGGTCTATCTCATGAGCATAATGCTGGACACTATACATTAGGGGGAGGGTTGCAAGTGAAAATACTAAGTAAAGTATCAAAAATATGTTCTTTATGTTAGTATTTTCTATAAATCCATCTAAACCACTAAAAGCAAGGCTTGTCATAGAAACAAGGAAAAAGACAAAACCAAAAAGAAGGATATGTTGATAATTCTTTTCTACGACATCCAAGGCATGCTCCAAAGTGTCACTAATACTAATTTTTTTCATAGTTTAAGTTTTTTATAAGTGTATTACCTCACCATAAGCCGCTGCTGCTGCTTCCATAACAGCCTCACTCATAGTAGGGTGTGGGTGTATAGATTTGATGAGTTCATGTCCTGTGGTTTCTAGTTTTTTGGCTACAACTAATGAAGCTATCATTTCAGTGACATTAGCGCCTATCATGTGAGCGCCTAGCAATTCTCCATATTTAGCATCGAAAATCAACTTGACAAAGCCATCTTTGTGACCTGAAGCACTTGCTTTACCAGAGGCACTAAAAGGAAATTTACCCACCTTGATTTCACCATATTCTTTCTTAGCTTGCGCTTCAGTAAGCCCTAAAGATGCAATTTCTGGAACGCAATACGTACAACCAGGAATATTGGTATAGTCTATAGGTTTGACATGGAGTCCACAAATATGCTCTACACAATGAATTGCTTCAGCTGAGGCTACATGTGCTAAGGCAGGGGTGTTAATTACGTCCCCAATGGCATAAATTTGAGCTATATTGGTTTGATAATTTTCATCTACAACGATTCTGCCTTTGTCCACTTTGATTCCCAAGGGTTCTAGTCCAATGTTTTCAATGTTTGCTTCAATACCAACGGCCGAGAGAATTACCTCTGCATTCAATTCACTTGTAGTATTGTCAACGTGATTCTTGAGAAATACTTTGAGGTGTTTTTTTTCGTCATTGTAGCCTTCTACACTAGTGCCCGTAAGTATTTTTATGCCTTTTTTAGTGAAGACTTTATGAAGTTCTTTGCTGACCTCCTCGTCCTCTCTAGGCATGATATTTTTATCATATTCTACCAAAGTAATCTCGGTACCAAGCTGATGATAGAAATATGAGAATTCTACACCAATAGCGCCACTTCCTACGACGACCATAGATTTAGGAACTTCTTTCATCACTAATGCTTCTCGATAACCAATGACTTTTTTACCATCAATAGGAAGATTAGGAAGGTTTCTGCTGCGTGCCCCAGTAGCAATTATTATGTTTTTAGCAAGTAAATCTTTGGTCGAACCATCTTCAGCCTTTACTGTGATCGATTTTCCTTTGCCTATAGTAGCAAACCCAAAATGCACATCGATTTTATTTTTTTTCATAAGAAATTGAATACCCTTGCTCATCCCATCTGCGACTTGTCTACTTCTACCTACTATTTTAGTGAAGTCATATTTTGGTTTAGTCGTTTCGATACCATAATCTTGAGCATGCATGAGATATTCTAAAACTTGGGCTGATTTGAGCAATGCTTTGGTTGGAATACAGCCCCAATTGAGGCAAACGCCACCGAGTTCACTTTTTTCTATCAAAGCAACCTTCTTGCCTAATTGGGCTGCCCTAATTGCAGCTACATATCCTCCTGGCCCAGAGCCAATAACGATTATATCGTAATTCATACTTCTTTATATTTTGGTGCAAATTTATTAAAAATATCTCTAATCCTTTCTAAAATCTTTTTTTTAAGCGCAAAGCATTTATCTAAACTCCTTTGTATTATAACTTTGATATAAAAAAAACTATTGTATTTACACAAAAATGCTATCTGTGTTTAAAAGTCAATAAAGATTTTTCGTTAGATTTGAAAAAAAATCATTTAATTTGCAAAAAATTTGTTTAATGGAAAATCTAGTCAGTTTGTATAAAAAATGTTTTTTTGTAACAATAATGATAGTTTTCTTTGCGCCTGCTCAGGCTCAAGTTTATGTGCCTTATTATCATACTGTAGAGACGCGAGGAGATTATTTTTACAAAGAGCAATATCTATACAATGCTAAAAGTTTGTATGAAAATTTATTGCTTCGATATAAAGAATCTAATTATTTAAAAAGTCGTTTGGCTAAAATTAATTTCACGCTTGGGGATTATAAGTCAACAATGAAGCTTTTGGATGATATGAGTTATTATATGGAAGATTCTGCGGATTTAAATTTGGTTTATGCTCAGTCTCTAGCTGCCAATAAACAATATGAAAGAGCAGTGGATGCCTATAATCGCTATATTAATAATTGTAAGGATTGTATCTTGGAGGTTTTGGATATGAAGTATTATGAAAAAATGAATGCTAATCCTATGGAAACTGAAATCAAAGAACTTCCAATAAACACAAAGGGTCGTTCCGAATATTTTCCTAATTATTTCGAAAATGGATTTAGCTTCGTTCAGAAAACAGGTTTCAAATCAGCTTTCTATAATAATGCAAATGTTTATAACTCACAAGGTACTTATTTCAGTGATGTGTTCAAAGCAGACAAAGATTTTAAGAATACTCGAGGTCTTTTAAGCCAAGATTTAGTTCAAGTATATAATCAAGGGCCTTCTACTTATTTTCAAAAGTACAATAAAATGTATTTGACTAAAAATAATTCTGAAGACGAAGTCGTCAAATATGGTAAAGACAAATCGAAAGTACGTTTGAATATTTATTTTTCTAAAAAAGACCGACATAATGAGTTTTCGAGATTAGTTCCAATTAAGAAAGGCAGCAAGAATAATTTAGATTATAACTATGGTCATCCAGCAGTCTATGAAAAGGGCAATTATGTCATCTTTATGAGTGATATGCCAGGAGGTTATGGTGGAGCAGATTTATATATCTCTAACATAATCAATGATTCAGTTTGGAGCGAACCCAGAAATTTAGGACCAAATGTAAACACTCCAAACAATGAAATGTTTCCTTTTGTGAATGAAGAAGGGTATTTGTTTTATACCTCGAATGGTAAGCTTGGATATGGTGGTTATGATATTTTCGCTTCTTATATGGTTGATTCAGCTTTTGCACGTGCCATTAATTTAGGCCCTGCTGTCAATGATACTGCCGATGAAACTTCTTTGATTATTCGCAGTGAAGATTATATGGCTTATATCACTACCAATATTAAGAATCCTTATACAAATTCTAAGATAAAAGACAATAATAGAGATGACATTATTTCTAAAAAAATCAAACCTAAGACAATTCGAATTAGCTTCATAAGTAATTTTACTAAAAAACCGGTAGATAAGATTACGGTAAATAATCTAGTGAAAAGAGACACAGTCTTCACTGGGACTAGAAATTCAGTCAAATTTACTAATCTTCCTGTGTTAAACGGAGAATTCCTCGCTAGTAAAGAAGGCTTTTATCCAAAAAGATTTACTATACCAGCTTATGAAATGACAGACACTACTATAGTTTTAGATGAAGATTATCAACCGATAAATGGTGAGTTTCTCGTACTTCAAAAAGAAGACAATCAGCCAATTGGCAATGCTAAAGTCAAAGTTTCTAGTGAATACCTAAATACTACACTAGAAGCTGATAAAAATGGTACGTTTAAGCTCAATGAGTTACTAAAAGATCAATCCTACAAACTAACCGTAAATGATATCAAGGAAGTAGAGTTTAATACGTATAACCTTAAAGGAGGAGAAAAAATCACGAAAACCATTTTTATGACCAAAGAAGACGAGTTTAATAAACTCTTCGCTGGAGGTGGAAGTGGCGCTGACAAAGGTCGCGATGGTAGTGGTGCTTTGAAAAATATCAATTATAAATTAGATGAATTTAAAATTAGACCTGAGGATTACGCTAAATTAGATAAATTGGTAGAATATATGAAGCAAACACCAAACCTCAAAGTGGAACTTCAGTCACATACCGATTGCCTTCACTCAGAAGACTATAATATACAGCTGTCCAAACGAAGAGCCATTGAAGCCGTAAATTATATCGTGAGCAAAGGAATTCCCAAAGAAAGAATTTTTCCTACTTGGTTCGGAGAAACTAAACCTAAAAATGACTGCAAATGTAATAAAATCAAGTCTGATTGTACTGATGATAAATTAATGGAAAATAGAAGAACTGAGTTTAGATTTACAGAAATACCAAAATAGTAATTATCCTATTTATAGATTAAGCCCGATTATGATCGGGCTTTTTTGTTTTATTTTCTTAGTAAATAAGATAAGTTTCTGTATCATTTTTTTAAAATCCTAATCAAGGATAAATATTTACTAGGATGATTTTAAAGTCAGGAATTTAACAAGCTTAGAGGTTGTTTGAAATTACATTCTAGTGACTCGTGCTAGGATAGTTTTTGATGCGTAATAAACTAAAATTTATAAGCGCCTATATCAGCATTATTGCGTTGATTTCCAAGAAAGTCGATCAAAATTCTACTAGGTCTTCCAGCGTTGATACAAGGAGAATTTGCTTGTAATTTTAAATCTTCTTTATCAATGCCTATAGAGACAAACCTTGGATTCATATTGAGTTGACTATTCGTGATGAAATCATTACTCCAGGAAGAAGTACTATTGTAGTTGCAATGACTCATAGTCACATTGTCTTGATTCAAAGACTCGTCTAAAACAAAAGTAATAGACTCAGACGCACTTGAATATAATATAGAATTTTCTATAAGAGTTGATTCAATTTTGTTGACATATTTATTTCTAGTCGCTCTATCTATATACGAATTGGTTAGCAATAGGACTCCTTTGTTCTCTTGAGACTGAATATTCATAAAGGTACAATGTAAAAAGGAATACTTTCCACCCAAAATTAACTGTACTAAATAATCTGTTGAGGTAAAAAAAATACAGTTTTCCGCAGTGATTTCAGCATTAAAACTTCTCAAAGCAAAGAAATGGGCATTATCAATTTTACATTGCCTCAAAGTCAATTCAGGTCTAGTAGCATCACTCATCTGAGCATAATCCACAGAATCTTGAAATCCTGCCCAAATTCCAAAAGAAGATTCCGTAATTCTTGTATTGTTTAGTTCATTACCACGACTATTTCTATAAAACAACAAGCCTAACCACTGTCCTGTAGCGTTTTGAAAATTGGTCTCTAATCGAATTCCTTGCATGATAATTGGATTCTCTGAAGTACCTAAACTCTGCAATTTTCCTGAAACCAACAATCCAGCTGAAGCGTCAAAGTATAAATTAGCCCCCTGATTTATTGTCAAGTTTCCATTGATGACCACCCCTGGAGTCAGACCATTATTTGATCTAAGTCCCAAAATTACATGCGGCTTATCGGATTTCCAGACTTCATTGCCATTTATAATTTCACCTCGATGTAGATAGCAATCTCTTCCTAGTGCTTGAAGAACTAATGTTTGATAATTTTTCTGAAGGCTAAATACGATAAAATCTGTTTCGAGTAAATCTCCTGTCTGAGGATTTATTTTTACTTCTACGAATGCCAAAATACTGTCACGAGCGGGTATAACTAGACCTTTGACCTCAGAAATGAGGACACCATCAATATTAACTCGAAATTTCGAATTAGGTTTGCTTAAATATGCACTATCTATGATTATTTCGCGATTAGAATGATTATAGATAGTAAACATTTTAGTAGCTGATCCCAAAGATTGGAACACGGTATCGAACTGAAGTGTATCTATAGAGAATGATAGCTTAGCATCATTATATCTCGGTTCAATTTTTTGACAGGACCAAAGTCCAAGTATGATAATGCCAATAAATTTTATACTATTTCCCAAGTAATGCTTCAATTTGATTGATAACGCTAGAATCAGTCACTTTAGTCTTTGGAGAAATTACTTGTACTAAATTTCCTTCTTTATCGATAAGATATTTCTGAAAATTCCAAGAAACTTCATTGTCGCTATGTTGATTATATTTCTTTTGCGTTAGGAATTGATAGAGCGGGTGCATGTCATCGCCTTTTACAGAGATTTTACTAAACATATCAAAGCTTACTCCATAATTAATTTGACAGAACTCTGCTATGTCTTTATTATCTCCAGGTTCTTGTCTCAAGAAATTATTAGCGGGAAAACCCAAATTCATTAAACCCGAATCTTGGTACTTTTTATATATTTCCTCTAAGTCTTTATATTGTGGCGTTAAACCACATTTAGAGGCCACATTGACTATGAGTAAGACTTTACCTTTGTAAAGGTCTAATTTGGCAGTCCCGCCCATGAGGCGCTCCATGTCAAAATCATAAATAGATTTTTGACTTAACTCTGGAAATTGGCTTTTATTAGTACCAAAAATTAAAGTTTTTATTTCTTTGAAACAACTCATAAGTGTAAAAGTTAAAAAAGTGATAAATAATATTTTTGTTTTCATATTGCATTGAATTAAGTTAATGACGAAACAGTACCATCATCTTCTACACGGCGAACTTGAATAATACCATCAACTTTGAGCAAATTGGCTACGATTGAATCCAGCTGTTCGCTATTTTCTACATAAAGTTTTATCTGTCCTTCGAAAATTCCATCTTCACTTTCGATAGAAATTGCTCTAATATTGACATTGTGTTCTTTTGATATGATATTGGTAATCGTATTTATTAAACCCATATCGTCAATACCATTTATGACTATTCCTGTCAAAAAGCTAAGATGAGTCCCGGAACTCCATTTGGTTTTTACAATTCTATAATTGTATTTACTCATCAAATTTACTGCGTTAGGGCAGTTGACTCTATGAATTTTGACGCCATCATTTATCGTGATAAATCCAAAAACATCATCTCCAGGAATTGGAGTACAGCACACCGCAAAATCATAAATAATTTTACTACTATCTTCACCTAAAATTAATAAATTTGAATTGTGTTTTAAGGTTTCTTTTATCTTGACTAACACTTCATCAGATTCTTTTTCCTTTGTTTCTTCAATTGTTTTAGGTAATTTTAAGAT
Source organism: Chitinophagales bacterium (assembly GCA_025455685.1). Taxonomy (GTDB): domain Bacteria; phylum Bacteroidota; class Bacteroidia; order Chitinophagales; family JADJOU01; genus JALOMB01. The sequence continues at coordinate 14,497 of JALOMB010000026.1, forward strand.
TCCAGAAATCACTTGTAGGGATTTAATTTTAGTCAAATCGACATCGTGATTGGCGATATCAGACAAGAATACTAACGTGTCACTATACTTATAAAAATCCATCAATGTTACGATATTACTATCGTTATATGAAATGTTATATGCGGCTAATTTTTTAGATAGAATAGCTTTGCCGTCTTGAGCAAGTATTCTTATTTTTTGTTTAAGTGCAGATTTAATAGCACCTCTAGCTTTAGATGTTTTGACTTGCTGCAACCACTCTTCTCTTGGTTTTTGTTTCTGAGAAGTCAGGATTTCAATTTGGTTTCCGTTTTCTAGGACATAATTAATAGGTACTAGTTTATGATTGATTTTAGCTCCGATACATTTATTGCCTACCTCAGAATGAATTTCATATGCGAAATCTAACACTGTCGAGCCAAGCGGAAGTGTTTTTAGCTCCCCTTTTGGCGTAAACACATAGACTTCATCATTATACAAATCCATTTTAAAGTCATTGACTAACTCCGCAGAAGTATCCTCTCCATATTTTACTTTGTCTGCTATTTTTTTGAGCCATTCATCTATAGGATTAGCTTTGGTATTCCCTTCTTTGTATAGATAATGAGCTGCAATGCCTTTTTCAGCTATTTCATTCATTCTTTTTGTACGTATCTGAACTTCTATAAATTTACCAGAATCACTCATTACCGTGATATGAAGAGCTTCGTAACCATTAGATTTAGGCTTGGAGATCCAGTCTCTCATTCGTTCTACTACAGGAATATACCGACTAGTAATAATTGAGTACACATTCCAACAAGCCATTTTCTCTAATTCCAAAGGTACATCGAGTATAATGCGTACTGCGAGTAAATCAAATACTTCTTCAAAAGGTATAGACTTATTTTTAATTTTATTCCATATAGAATAAATTGATTTTGGACGTCCATACATGTCGAATTCTATACCTCTTTTTTGTAAATCTTCTTGAATCGGTGCAATGAAATTGGCGATGTATTTATTTCGCTGTCTTTTAGTTTCTTTTAGTTTTAAGGCAATTTCTCTATAGGCTTTTGGTTCAAGGTATTTCAAAGATAAATCTTCTAATTCTGTTTTGATATTGTTTAGACCAATTCTATTGGCCAAAGGTGCATAGAGAAACAAAGTCTCTGAAGCTATTTTTTGTTGTTTGTCCGTACGCATCGAATCCATTGTGCGCATATTATGCAGTCTATCTGCAATTTTGATAAGGATGACCCGTATGTCTTTTGAAATGGTCAGAATTAATTTTTTGAAATTTTCAATTTGAATCGAAGAGTTACTGTGTTCGATTAACCCAGAAATCTTAGTCAAACCTTCGATTATATCAGCTATTTCATTATTAAATGCTCGGCGAATATCCTCTATAGTGAGCTCTGTGTCCTCTACGGTATCATGCATCAAGCCACATATAGCAGAGGTTAGACCTAGACCGATTTCTTCCACTACTATCTTGGCTACCGCTATTGGGTGAAAAATATATAGTTCGCCTGATTTGCGTCTCGTAGTACTGTGAGCCGCTACAGACATGTCAAATGCCCTTCTAAGGAGGTTTTCAGAGTTCTTGTTTAATCTAGGCTTCAGGATTTTTAAAAGGTATCGATATTCTTTTTTTAGAATTTTTTTTTCATTTTCTATGTCATAAGCCACAAAATTCTTGAGAACATTGTTTTGTGGATGTGACGAAGATTGTTCATTCGGTGTGTCGAGCATAAATTCAATTTTACTCAGTTACAAATATAAACAAAAATTTCATTTTAGCCTTAATTTCTTTTTTTGAATTTAGGTGGTTTTGTTATTTTTCCAAGTTTGATATAACACCGCTCTATCGATGCATATGAGTCGATTGGCTTATCTGATATAAGCGCTTGTGTCAATTGTGACGTAAAATAAGGTATCATGGAAGTTCCCTTGGCTCCAAATCCATTAAACACCCATAATCGCTTGTCAGATAAATGAGAACCGATAATTGGCATACGATCCCAAGTCGTGGTGCGAAATGCTCCGAAATGTCCGATGATATGCTCTTTTGGAGGTGAATTGTTTAAAAATAATTGATCTATATGTTGCACAAGCAAGTCATAATTTTCTTTAGTTTTGACTTTAGTAGTAGCACTAACTTTGTCAAAGCTAGAGCCTAGCCATATCTTAGCTTCATAAGGACAAATAAACTTGCCGTGATGATAGACATGGTCTAGGTTTTGACCTTTGTCTTCGAGCAAAAGAATTTCACCTCTATTGGCATTATAGAGCAAGTCTTTGAAGTATGGATTGTTTAAAACAGCTATTCCTTCTGCGAAAATGACCTTATCATATCGATAATCGCCAATTTGAATAGTAGTATGAGGAGAAATTTGGATACTTTGCCAAAAATCCTCAATCTTTAAGGTGATTACCCTTTGATTTATGGTTTGTTTGATCGCTTCTATAAATGGATTAACACGAATCTGATAACACCCTAAAATTTCAATGATGTCCTTAGTTTTGAATCGAATGAATCGCTGATTATCAAAAGTATTTTCACTTAAATGCGCTGCTTGAAAATCATGGGCGAGTTTACGATATACCTTTATTGGCTCAATATAGGGCTGGTCTTCAATTCTATAAAAATTTAACGCAGCCTCTAAAAAAACATCATAATATGGATTTACTACGAAATTTCGCCCAGATACAGGATTTACGATACCACTAGAAATGCTTGATGCATTATTTTTATTGCAGTCGTCATAGAGGTGGAAATCAATTTTATTTTCCAAAAAAGATTTAGCAAGTGATATTGCCGCTAAACCATTTCCAACTATTGCGATCATTTAGATATAATTTATTAATTTTGTGCTCTGCAAAACTAAACTAAAATCTAACGATATGTCAGAAAAAAATAAAATGGATACTTTTCTAAGTAAGCGATTTGCACCTATGTTAGCTATCCTCGTCTTAGGCATCGCGCTTTGGTGGTTGCTTTTTTATTTTAAATGGGAGAAATTTGCTTTGTTCCAAAAGAATTTGCCTCAAAGCTCTGTAAATAGCAGTGATAAACCCATTGATACTACTTTAGCACAAATTAAGTTGAATGATTCTACGCAAATTGATATTCCAAAAGAAGGTTTCGAAGCCAAACTCTGGGATTTTCTTTCCCAAAAACAAGACTCCGCGGCTCTAAAACAAACTTGGATTGATTTCGATAGATTGGTCTTCGAATCTGGCAAAAGCGAACTCATGCCTCAGAGTGCCCAACAGCTCGATATCCTTTTTCAAATGCTTAAAAGCAAACCTGATATTAGCGTTAAAATTGGAGCATATACCGACAATACTGGCAATCCAAAAGCCAATCTTAAATTGTCTCAAGATAGAGCAGATCATGTTCGCAATGAATTGATATCTAGAGGAATTAGTGCATCAAGATTAGAAGCGGAAGGCTTTGGCGATGCGCATCCTATTTGCCCTGAAAACGATACAGAAGAGTGCCGCGCTAAAAATAGAAGGGTTTCTTTACGTGTATTAGCTCAATAATGAAAAAGTTTGCTCTAATCGCCTGTATCTTAGGTTTCTTCTCTGTTTCTTTTTCTGCTTATTTGTCTCATAAACTACGACCTATGATCTCTGAGTATAGCTATGAAAACCTTAAAATGGCTTTACAATACATTTATTATCATTTAGCGCCTCTTTTTTATTTAGCTACTTTGGCGAATACCAAAATCTTAAGATATGCAGGTATAAGTATCTTGACAGGTCTTTTATTTTTTTCAGGCTCCATATTGATTATGTCCTCTAAGGAATTACATCACATAGATGCCTCTTTTTTATGGCCTGTTACCCCAATTGGTGGATTGTTTCTTTTACTCGGATGGACGTTAATCTTTTTTGGTTTGTATCGTGAAAATCCTTAAAATTATAGTTCGATTTCTTTTTCTCTTGGCTTTCAGTAAACTATTTAGTCAGGATTTGATATTAGTAAATCCCGAAGGAGAAGCAGTCAGATATGCCAATTTGTTCTCTGACTCCCTACCTATGGCGACTTTTTTAGGTAAGTCCGACGCTAATGGTAAGTTCTATAACGCACAGAAGCTCAAGTCACTCTATATTAGACACATTGGATATCAAGGGGAGCAAGTTGAACTGGATATTCAAAAATCAAATAATATTGTAGTGCTAAAGCCAAAAATTCATAAAACAACAACTGTGGTCATTAGACCATTTAGCTTTGACTCCTTGGTCGAAAAAATATATAATCGATTGCCCGTCAACTATATACCCAACGATTTTTATCAAAAAGGTCTGGCTCACGAAGAGTATTTAGCCAATAACAGATATCTCAAACTCCTTCAATATAATTTTCATATTCATCAATATCGAATGGATAGCAACCTCCACGATAAAAAGTTTCAAACTAAATCCACATTACAACTCTTGACAGCTCAGAGCTATTACGATACTTCATTAATTCAAGATTTTGATCGAATTTTAGGCAAAATTATTTCCCAAGGAATTGATGTGCGTTCCATTTCATCGCATGGCGTCATTAAAGGGGTCAATATCCTAGATTGGATGTATTATATCTATAAGAAGTATCGTGATAAGTCATCTTCTGCTTTTATTTATGCAGATACCATTCAAGGAAGACCTGTAGAGTATTACAAAATTTCAACTCAAGTTGATGGAGTGGATTTTGAAGTAGAAATAGCTGTAGATGTCCTGGATACAGCCTTGATTTCATACAATGTCAAACCACATAAAGAATTGAATTTAAAGGATTTTATAGATTTCAAAACTAAAGCTTTGCTTTTTCTTTTGGGTATTAAGGTAGAAATTCAACCTTTTTATTTTCAAATGAATTTTCAAAAGTCTCAAGGTCGCTATATCGCCAAGGACTTTGTCGCGCACTTCCCATTTATAGTCACTAGACGAAAGAAAACCATAGAATTTGCTGGTGTTATCAAATCAATTTATTCATCACAAATTTATCAACCTGCTCTAAAAGGAGATTTTAAAAAATCCAATAAACTTATCCTCAACGACTCAAGTCAATTTATCCTTGATAAAAATTTTGGTAATGAGTTTCCTTATATTAAACTCAATGATTTACAAAGAAAACGTGTGAAATTTTAATGAAAAAATTTGTTCAAAATTTTTTAAAAAAATATCGTTTTTTTGGGGTTTTCATAAGTGTGGTGCTTATTTTGCTCATGGTATCTGTGATATTTTTTGATTATAGACCGACCATAATTTTCCCTCAATGGCAAGAATACCAAGTCATTGGTATCGATGTAAGTAGATATCAAAAGAAGATTAAATGGAATTATATTGCTCAAGCTAAAATTGATTTTTGTTTTATCAAAGTCACAGAAGGCAATTATCTCGTGGATAAGTATTTCAATCTAAATTGGCAGGATGCCAAAGCAAATAAAATCCATAGAGGTGCGTATCATTTTTACAAGTACGATGTCAGCTGGAAAACACAATTTAATTTACTTAAATCTACCTTGATTCTCGAATCTGGCGATTTACCTGTCGCTATAGATATAGAAGAGCATCCCGAAGAAAATCACCAACAATTTGTAGAAGACCTCAAACAATTTCTTAATGCTGTAGAAAATCATTATAAATCTAAGCCTATTCTCTATACAGGTAGGAAGTTTTATGACTCTTATCTTAGTGAGGAATTCTCTGATTATTTGATTTGGGTAGCAAACTATACCCATAAAAAACCTAAACTGCTCCATGATAAGGCTTGGACTTTTTGGCAATATTCTGAATCAGGAAGACTTACTGGAATAAACGCCAAAGTAGATATGAATGTTTTTAATGGAAATAAAGCCGAGTTAAAAAAAATATTAGTTAAGTAATGTTGCAAGATTTAATCCAAGACTTGTATCATCATGCAAACCCCATAGCCGCTAAAGCTATGAAGCAATACATGCGAAATAAATTTGATTTCCTTGGAATTCAAGCGCCTTTGCGAAAAGTAATACTTCAAAATTGGATTAAAGCTCATGCCTTCAAACCTTCCGAAAATTTCATCAAGGACATTCATCCACTACTATATCATCGATTTCGTGAAATTCAATATCTCGGCTTAGATTTACTCATCAAACATCAAAAAAATCTGGATGAAACTCATATCGATTGGCTTCTTGACTTATGTGTATATGCTGATTGGTGGGATATCAATGACATGCTCCAAATTAATGTTATCGGTGCACTTGCGCTTAGAAATGAACTCGTCTATACTAAAGTAGCTGATTTATATGCACATCCAAATCTTTGGCTAAGACGCTGTAGCCTTATCTTTCAGCTTAAATATAAATCACTAACCGATACTTCAGTTTTATCCCAAAATATTTTGATGCTATGCGGTGAAAAAGACTTCTTTATCCAGAAAGCTATAGGCTGGTCGCTCAGAGAATACGCTAAGACTAATCCCGACTTCGTCCTAGCGTTTCTAGATATGCACCAAAACATTTTATCAAATCTCGCAAAGCGGGAAGCGAAAAAACATTTAAAATGTTAATAAGCTGTGGATAAAAAAGATTAAAAAAATCAAATGAAGTTAAATTTTAGATGTAGTTTTGCCGCGAATTAAAAAATACTATAAACTTTTTAACTTAAAAAAAATCTTATGAAAAAAAATCTTCTACAACTCCTCATCTTGCTTATGATGATGCCGTTTGTATCTCAAGCACAGATTACGACTGGTACCATACAAGGTGTAATCAAAAAAGGCGATGGCCCAGCTGCGGCTGCTTTGATTAAAGCCATTCACTTGCCTTCGGGCTCTGTCTATGCAGGTCGCTCTTCTTCTAATGGTAACTATGTCATTAATGGCGTTCGTGTCGGTGGCCCTTATAAAGTAACTGCTTCTGCTCTGGGTGGAGGAGAAGTAGATGTCGAGGATATCTATGTCAAGCTAGGTACTCCTGCGCAAGTTAATTTGAATCTCACTAAATCTTCTCAGGAGCTACAGAAAGTAGTTGTTTCAGGTGTTAAGAATTCTATATTTAATGCCGATAAAACAGGTGCTTCTACCAACGTAACAGGTGCTCAAATGCAGGTTTTGCCTACATTAGATAGAAATGTCTCAGATTTCACTAGGCTTACTCCTCAGAGTGGTTCTAGTATTGGTAATGCGAACTCCTTCGCGGGTAGAGATGCTCGATACAATAATTTTCAGGTCAATGGTGCAAACCTAAATAATGGCTTTGGTTTATCTGGTGGTTTGACTCCGGGTGGTTCAGGTAGTCCTATTTCAATTGATGCGATAGAGGATTTGCAGATTGCGATTTCTCCTTATGATATCAAGAATGCAGGCTTTACGGGTGCGAATGTCAACGCTGTGACGCGCTCAGGTACTAATGAATTTCATGGTTCTATTTATGGTTTCTATAGAGG
>JALOMB010000101.1 GCA_025455685.1 Chitinophagales bacterium
AAAGCATTAATAGCGGTAGCATCATCTTTATAATATATGACAACTTGATTGGGATTATCCGTGGCATAAATCCGTTTGGCTTTGCCTTCATAGAGCATTTCTTTTTTTTCCATAGTATTTTTTTAGTTTTTAGGGGCGTTTCTGAAAAAATCGACAGCATTTTGAAAAATAGGCATTTCTTCAAGATCTGGGATATTGGCGAACAGTCCCTTACGAACTCGCTCTGGATGTCCCATTTTTCCGTAAATTCTACCGCAAGCACTGATGATACCTTCGATACCAAGTGTTGAGCCATTTACATTATAAGGTGATTGCAGGGCTATATTTCCAGACAAATCGACATAATGCGAAGCTAACTGTTGCTGATCTATCCACTCTTGAAGTAAATTTGCCGGAACTAACATACGACCTTCTCCATGTGAAACAGGCATCCAATAAGTTTTGCCTTTTAAACCTCGAAGCCAAGGAGAATTGTCTTGAACTACTTTAATTTTTGCCATTTTTGCTACATGATGATGATGGGCATTATGATATAAGATTGGTGAAGCATAGTTATTTTGCTGAATCTGACCATAGGGCAAAAGACCCGATTGTATCAATGCCTGAAATCCATTGCATATACCCAAAATCAAACCACCTCGCTGAAGCAACAGATGTATCGCCTCTTTAACCATTTGATTTCTCAGCATATTGGCGATAAATTTACCTGACCCATCAGGCTCATCAGAGGCACTAAAGCCACCACTGAGACACAAGATTTCACAAGAGTATATTTTTTCTGAAAATTCCGCAATAGACGCTTCAAGCCAACTAAACTGAAAATCCCTAATAATCACAGTACTTACCGATGCTCCACATTGCTCAAAGGCTTTTTGCGTATCGTATTCAGAATTCATCCCCAAAAATATCGGAAGCAAGACACGCGGAATATCTCTTTGTATCTTAGGTTCACTACAAGTGTTCAATTCAGGGAAATGAAGCGCAATTTTGGGTTGATCTATAGTAGCTGAATATTCGGGAAAAATCTCAGCAAAAGGTCGTTCATACACACGATACAATGCTTCAATTGCGAAGGAGATATCCAAAAATACTAGAAATGGTTCTTTTATCGTTTTTCCAATCTCAAAATCGACAAAATCTGCAATTTCACTAGAACTCACTACCACGATACTGCCTGGAAGATAGGTCATTAAAGGTATATCACGATGTATTTTTACGCCTATTTCATTTCCAAAACTCATCAACATCAAAGTATGTGCTAACCCACCATGAGTCATAGCCTTCATCGCTGAAACATGGGATAAATGCTCATAAATTTTATCATAATGAGAACAAAGAGACGCATCAGGCAGAAAGTCCTGACTTAACTTAGGCTCAATGAGATAAATATAATGTCCAGCCTCTGTTAAAACAGATGATTTGACTTTGTCGATTTGATTAGGTGCTATGGCAAAAGAAATTAAAGTAGGAGGCACATTGATTTGCTCAAAACTACCACTCATACTGTCTTTTCCACCGATAGCTGCTATTTGAAAAAAAGTTTGGGCTTCTAAGGCTCCGAGTAAAGCCGCCACAGGTTTTCCCCATTGATTTGACTGGCTTAATCGCTCAAAATATTCTTGAAAAGATAAATGAATTCTACGATAATCAGCACCGCCAGCTACTAAGCGAGCTACAGATTCAACCACAGCATAAAAAGCCCCATGATAAGGACTATATTCACTAAGCATGGGATGAAAGCCAAAACTCGCCATACTGACGGTCTTCGTATCTCCTTCTGTAGGCAAGGTGTGAACACTAATATCCTCAGGACTTCGCTGATACTGACCACCCAAAGGAGCTAAAACAGTACTTCTGCCTACATTCGAATCAAATAGCTGAATCAACCCGTTTTGACTACAATGTGGTAAAGCTGAAATATGATTTAAGAAATTTTCTTTAGTGAAACTGGGCTGAATTTCTAGTGGATTTACTGTATCTGAATCTAGAATAACGGCTTCTTTTTGACGAGGAATACCATTAGAATCAAGGAATTTTCGATCGATATCGACTATTTTTTGCCCTTGCCAATGCATCACGAGTCTTTCTTCGGAAGTAACTAGGGCAACCTGAGTAGCTTCTAAATTTTCAGCTTGTGCCATTTCGATAAATCTCGCTTTGTCCTTGGCTTCTATAACGACAGCCATACGCTCTTGAGACTCTGACAAAGCGATTTCTGTACCATTTAACCCTTGATATTTGAGTGGAACAGCGTCTAAATCAATAGCTACACCTCGCGCTATCTCACCAATAGCCACTGATACGCCTCCTGCACCGAAATCATTGGAGCGCTTTATCATTTGAATCACTTCTTTTTGGCGAAAAAAACGCTGTATCTTTCTTTCTTCAGGCGCATTTCCTTTCTGTACTTCTGCACTGAGTTTATCTAATTTGCTCATGTCTTGAAGCCTAGAAGAGCCTGTAGCACCTCCTATGCCATCTCGACCGGTACGACCTGCAAGTAAAATAACGATATCTCCTGGCATAGGGGTCTCTCTTCTGACCCAGTCTTTTGGTACGGCGCCGACTACGAATCCTACTTCCATGCGTTTAGCCCGGTAACCAGGATGAAACAGTTCTCGAACCAAAGTAGTGGGTATGCCAATTTGATTGCCATAAGAAGAATAGCCTAATGCGGCTTCTTTGCTGATTTTGGCTTGAGGCAGTTTTCCTGGTAGCGTATCTTCAAAGGATTCAAGCGGATTGGCACTTCCTGTCACGCGCATCGCCTGATACACGTATGCACGACCCGATAAGGGGTCTCGAATCGCCCCACCAATGCAAGTACTCGCCCCTCCAAAAGGCTCTATTTCCGTAGGATGATTGTGGGTTTCATTTTTAAATTGCAATAACCAAGGTTCAATCACCCCATCATTATCGACTTCGATGACTACAGAGCATGCATTCACCTCTTCGGATTCATCGACATTGTTTAGAATGCCTTGTTTTTTAAGCCATTTAGCCGCTATCGTGCCCATATCCATGAGTCTAATGGGCTTAGAAATGCCTAAATCCGCTCTCATCGAAAGATATTGGTCATAACTTCGCTGCAACAAATGATTATACTTACTCTGAAATGTAATTTGAGTTAACTCCGTCTCAAAAGTCGTATGACGACAATGGTCTGACCAATAAGTATCGAGGACTTTGAGCTCTGTAATCGTCGGATTTCTTTTTTCCTTCTGAAAATAAGACTGAATCCAAACCAAATCTTCATAAGGTAAACTTATCGACAATGTTTGATATAAGTCTTTTAATTGAGTCGCATCAAAATCTAAAAACCCTTTAATTTCTTCTACCGCTGCGATATCGATATTCGACTCTATGGACAAGACCGACAAGTCTTTTTGCCTAGATTCAATAGGATTGATGAGGATTTTTTTAATTTGAAGTAATTTTTCATGAGCAATTTCAGAAAATCGATAAATTTTCCCGGTTTTCACCGTAATGCCTTCTATACCTAGAGACATCAAACATTGCATCGCAGCATGACCACGAATATCAAACTGCCCCGGAAGGTATTCTACAGCAAAATCCTGAGGATTTAACTCAATCATATCCTGCCATTCATCAGATACGGGATGACAAAAAATTTGCTGAATAGATGAATTGAGCTGAATTTCTTCCTGGGAAAAAAGCTCATAAATAAAGACGACCTCTACTTCGACATCGAATTTGAGCCAAGAAGAAATTTGATGCTTGAGGCTCACAGACTCTTGGTCAAAACCTGATTTCTTTTGAATAAAAAAACGTAGGGCTGATTTATAGGGATTTGATTGAGCAGGCAGAGGAATAAAATTTGGGTTAATCATAAGCTCAATCTCACATTTTTATTTAATACTTAATTGCTACTTTTAGGCCTAAATGCTCTTGATATTTCTCGAGCAAAGGGGCTATTTCTTCTGAGAGAAAATCATCGGTCTGCTGAATGGCGAAACCTATGAAATTCAAGGGATTCATCATTTCGCCTAACTTAGTCTTGTCTATTTGAATCGTGGAGTCTTCAGAAATTCTTTGGATTAAATCATTGGTTTTGCCTTCTTCTTTGACTTGACGAGCTGCAGCCATACTGTGGGTTCGGATTTGCTCGTGGAGGACTTGTCTATCGCCTCCGTTTTTCACGCCTTGCATGATGATGTATTCTGTAGCCATAAAAGGCAACTCCTCTTCGATATGTCTGGCTATCATCGCAGGATAGACCACCAAACCAGAAGCTACGTCATACCATATATCCAAAATCGAATCGATCGCCAAAAAAGACTGTGGAATGCTAAGTCGCTTATTCGCTGAATCATCCAAAGTACGCTCAAACCATTGCGTAGCAGCAACCATAGCAGGCGAAGAAGCCATCGATATCACAAATTTCGCCAAAGCACTCATGCGCTCACTTCTCATTGGATTTCTTTTATAAGCCATTGCTGAGGAGCCTATTTGATCCTTTTCAAAAGGTTCTTCGATTTCCTTGAGGTGCTGAAGTAATCTAATATCATTAGAAAACTTATGGGCGGATTGTGCTATATTGCTAAGTAAATTGAGAATTTGTGCGTCAAATTTCCTATCATATGTCTGACCTGTCACAGCATAAGAAGCCGAAAAGCCAAATTTTTGCGTTAAGATTTGATCTAAGGTTTTTACTTTGTCATAGTCCCCATCGAAGAGTTCTTTGAAACTAGCCGCAGTGCCCGTAGTGCCTTTGACTCCTCGAAATCGCATCGTATCTTTTCTAAGTGAAACTTCTTCTAAATCGAGCATCAAACTCTGCATCCACAAAGTAGCTCGCTTGCCTACTGTAGTGAGCTGTGCTGGCTGAAAATGCGTAAAACCAAGTGTCGGTAAATCTTTGTATTGATTGGCAAATTCAGATAATTTGGCTAAAATATTCACTATTTTTTTCTCGACTAGAGCTAATGCTTCTTTGATTTGAATTAAATCAGTATTATCCCCTAGAAATGCACTTGTAGCACCTAAATGAATAATGGGTTTGGCTATCGGGGCTACATCGCCATAGGCATGGACGTGAGCCATGACATCGTGTCGAAATTTACGTTCGTATTCCTTGGCCTTATCGTAGTCGATATTGGTGGCTTGGTCCTTTAGGGCTTGAATTTGCTCGTCTGTGATATTTAACCCAAGGCTTTTCTGAGCTTCTGCTAATGCAATCCAAAGTTTTCGCCAAGTCGTGAATTTATAATCAGAAGAAAAAATATACAGCATTTCCTCGCTACCATATCGCTCTACTAGGGGATTTTGATAGACGGATGTGCTCATTTTTTTATTTTTCACAAAGCTAATTCAATTCTACGACTTGACACGCTTGATTTATACACAAAATCTCCACATGAATAATAAAGCGTTATAAACTTTTATGCTGCATTAATTTAGTTAGATAAACTATTTAATCGTGAAATCCATCGCTACATTTTGAACTTTGGTACTATCAAATCCTGAGTACAAATCTACATTTCCTTTAACTGTTATGTTGTTATTGGAAGTATTTCTAGTTACGATTAAGTTTTTGTGGTATTTGGTGATCATTGTATCCAAAGTTCTACCGCTTCTGGTGATTTTTCTAAAATGCGTATTATAATACATAATAGTACTCGAATTTTTGACGCTCATACAATATACATTAAAGCTATCAAATTTTCCGTTCGTGTTTATCAATTGAATTGAGATGGAATTGCCAGGGTTACTCGCTTGATAGTTTCCAGCAAATAAACTTATAGTTTTTAGAATGTTGCCACCATAAATGCTATCATAGTTTGTGTAATTTACGGAAGTAACATCTGTAGTGACACCTGCTATAGTAAATGTACCATATGAGTTAGCAGAAGTGCTAGAAGAATTGTTTTTGCTACAAGACATAATAGCAAGTGTGGTTAGCATTAAAATTGTTTTTTTCATAATGTTTGGTTTTTTTGGTTAAATAAAAATTATTTGCAAAAAAACAAATCAAATGCGTCATATCGTGTCGTTTGTATAAATTAAATCTTATACTTCTCAAAATCCTCTTTTTTCAGCTCTTTATCTATCACGCAGGCTTCTTCATAACTCAAACCATCGAGATGATAGACCATGATATCTATTTGATGCTCTAAACCGCTCGTGTCTTTGCCTGCTTTTTTGTCTGCTAATATTTGATTGACGAGGGTGATGAAGGGTTGTTGGGCGGGTTTGGTGATTTCGGGAATGGGGATTTGTTCAACATAAATAGAAAACATTCTAATTGCTTTTTCACCTAATTGTACAGATATTGTTCGGTAATACCAATCTATTATTTTAGAATT
>JALOMB010000102.1 GCA_025455685.1 Chitinophagales bacterium
ACAAGATTACAAAACATCAGTTATGTTTGGCTCTGAGGGGATTATAGGTTGCAAATGTGACTGTAAGGCTGGATCATACAATGACAAGAAAATCATTTGTGTTCATATTCTCCCAGTACTTCTTCAGTTTACAGTACTCTTATTTGATGGTCTATCTGAACATTTGCTATGTGAACTGGCTAACACATGGAGTAGCATGTCCGATGTACCAAATGAAAAAACAGAGTCTGTTTTTAATTCAGTACAGAAACTAGTTGTTGCAGCAGGACGTACATTAAATGGAGTAACTAAATCTCCGATAACACAACAATGTATACTGGACTTACTTAAAGACTTCATGGTTGTTACACAACAATTCAATTGTGGACCGGGTCCACCTAATGTAAGCACGTTGGGTCCTCAAGTAGAAATAAAATATAGGTCTGCATCAACTAAAATTGAGAACATTATAAAGAACCAAAATAAAAACAAATCACGTGACAATAATGAGAAAAAAACTATAATGCAAAATGTAATTAACTATAATAAAATTAATTACCTTATTGATGTTACCAAACAATGGTTTGAAACATTGGATGATTTATTGGTGGCTGTTGGATCACAACGGAACCGCAATTTACTTCACAAGGTGATTTCACAAATCTTTGAAGCTAAAGGGCGGCGATATGCTTATCCATGCGGGCGATGTATCCACGCGGGGTGAAGAGTATGAGATTTTGGCTTTTTTAGATTGCTTTAAATCTAACAGCTATGAAACTGATAGTTACCCGAATTTGGACTAAAAATCCAATCAAATAAAAACAATCACTTCGTCCTAGTATATCCTAGAGAAATCAATAAATCCTTAGTTTTCTGAACCAAATCACCTTGTAAAATTATCTCGCCATCTTTGGCCGAACCGCCGACAGAGAGCTTGGTTTTTAGGGATTTAGATAGCACTTCCAAATCATCTGGCAAACCTACAAATCCTAGTACAACCGTAGCTTTCTTGCCATTACGCTGTTTGGTTTCGAGGCGAACTCGGAGGTTTTGGTTCTTTGGCTCGAGAGTAATCTCGCTGACTTCTTCGATTTCTTCGTGAAAATCAGGATTTGTTGAATATACGATAGAGCGCTTAGACTGTTTCGCCATTATTTGATTTCTTGGATTTTATTGATTATTCCATTTAATTTATCAGAATCTTTTGGACTTATGGTTTTAACTTTGTTAAAAAGCTCAAGTGCTTTAGCAAATCCTTCTGTATATTTCTTTTGATCATCAGGCCTTGCTTCTTTATTATAGGCATTATAATGCTTTATCGAATTATTATAGACCAAAGCAGCATAATTAAAATTAGCCTCATAATTATTGGGTTGGGCTTTAATAGCAGATTCATATGTTTTAATCGCTTCATCGAGCCTGCCATCTTTTTCATGAATATTGGCAAGAATATTATAAAATTCTATTTTGGAAGGCTGCACTTCTATGGCTTTTTTGAGATAACTGACTGCTTCTGTATTTTGGTTTTTGTCCATTAAATGATTGATCTTATAAATCAATAAATCCGCATCTTTGGGAAATTTATCCAAAGCCTGATCAATCAATTTTGGAAATTTAGCCTCATAACCGGGTACTTTGACATAAAACTGTAATAGTTGAAGGTATTTATTGGCGGTCGGAAAGGTTTCGATTTCCTTTTCCAAAATACCTATCGCCTTAGTATCATTACCTGAATTAGACGCAAAAATGATAAAATTATTATTGATATCAGATGATTTTAGCTCTACTTTTTGATTGTTTGTTTGATTGACATAGCTTAGGGTCTGATCAAATTTAGCGAGTTCGTTTTGTAAATCTTGCAATAACTCATAAGTTTGATATGCGCCTTGATAGTCTTTTTTATTAAACTTCTCAATACCAACATTATATAAATCAAACCCGAGATATTTAGTAAATTCTACGGTTTTCTCTTTTTCTTCGAAACTCGAAAACTGAGTCAAGACTGTTTTAAAGTTTTGATAGGCATCAGTAATCAATTTTTCATTTTTCTGTGTACCGAAATCATAGATATTTTTTTTAAGTATGCCACTTAGAAAGAAAGCTTCCGCACTTTTAAGTCCTTCAGGTGTTTTGAGGAAAGCATCTATCTGAGTATTTGCTTCTGTCAAATCAGCTGCAGATTTGGATTTTTGAAAATTAGACAAGGAGATTTTGGCTTTGTCCAAAGGTTTCTGAGCCATACCTAGTAAGGCGAGACAAGAGAAAATTAAAACTACTAAAAAATGTTTCATATCAAAAATTTACTTTATATAGACTAAATCAACGTTTTTTGGTTTAAGATATTATTAATTATTAATCTTCAGAATTATCATCTTCAGATTCTATTTCAGAATTATTTATTTCAGTTGGCGCGTCATAGATGACATCATTTTCATCAAGCTCTTCATCACCTTCTTCTACGATTACTTTGGCTACTGCAGCGATGCTGTCTTTTTTATCTAGTTTAATTAACGTAACGCCTTGAGTAGCTCTACCCATGACTCTGAGTCGAGACATATTAAGCCTAATAGCGATACCAGACTTATTGATAATCATGATTTGATGTGCATCTGTGACACTAAGAATAGAAATTAAATCTCCTGTCTTATCAGTGATATTAAGGGTTTTTACCCCTTTGGCGCCTCGAGAAGTAATACGATATACCGGTTCATTGTCTTCGGGATCATCGATATAAGTTCGTTTGCCGAAGCCTTTTTCACTGACTACGAGAATAGTTGGATTTTCTTCTACGCTTTTATCTACCGCTACAATCCCGACAACCTCATTTTTAGGGTTATCTCCTAGATTCATACCAATAACTCCGATAGAGCCGCGCCCTGTAGGACGTACTTGAGATTCCGAAAATCTAGCCGCCTTACCTTCTTTTGAGGCTAGGATGACTTCCATGTTACCATTAGTCAATACAGCATCGAGTAATTCATCATCTTCTCGAATCGTGATGGCATTGATTCCATTGGCTCTCGGACGAGAAAAGTCTTTTAACGTGTTTTTCTTGATAATGCCTTGTTTGGTACAGAAAAACACAAAGTGATTCTGAATATATTCTTCGTCAGTTAGGTTTTCTATTGGGATAATGGCCAAGATTTTTTCTTCTGACTGGAGGTTGAGAATATTAACTAATGCGCGACCTTTTGAAAGTTTATTACCTTCAGGCACTTCATATACATTCATCCACATACATCGGCCTCGATTGGTGAAGAGGAGTAAGACATTATGCGTTTTAGCGACGAATAAATTCACGATAAAATCTGCTTCTCTTGATGCTGAGCCTTTTGAGCCTCGACCACCTCTGTTTTGTTCTTTGTATTCTTCTAGTTGCGTTCGCTTGATATAGCCTAGATGAGAAATCGTCACCACTACTTGTTCATTTGGGATAATGTCTAAAATGTCTATTTCACCAGAGGTAAACTCGATTTGCGTTTTTCGTGCATCGCCATATTTGGATTTGATTTCTTCAAACTCCGCGATGAGCAATTCTATTCTTAGGTCTAATTCATTGAGAATTCGATTGAGGTAATCGATATGTTTGAGTAATTTTTCTAGTTCTTCTCTGAGTTTTTGGACTTGCAACCCTGTCAATTGGCCTAATCTCATATCGACAATGGCTTTAGACTGAATTTGTGATAGCTCAAATCGCTCTTCTAGTCTAGTCTGAGCTTCCGAAGGAGATGGGCTTGAGCGTATAATTTGGATTACTTCATCGATATTATCTACTGCGATAATGAGCCCTTCTAAGATATGTAGCCTTTCTCTAGATTTTTTTAGGTCATTTTCTGTTTTACGAATTAATATTTCATGCCTAAAATCGACATAATGACCGATCATTTGTTTGAGATTGAGGAGCTTAGGCTGTCCATTGACCAAACAAATATTATTGACGCCATAGCTCGTCTGCAATTGCGTGTATTGATAGAGACGATTGAGTACGACATTGCTTATCGCATCTCTACGCAACTCGACTACTAGCCTCATGCCATTTCTGTCTGATTCATCTCGTACATCTGAGATGCCTTCAATTCTACCTTCATTGACCAAATCCGAAATTTGGACATGAAGCTTAGCTTTATTGACTTGATAAGGAATTTCAGAAATGATAATGACTTCACGATTGCCTTCTTCTTCGATTTCGGCCTTACCTCTCACGACTACTCTACCTCTACCCGTTCGGAAAGCTTCCCTTACTCCATCTATGCCATAAATAATGCCTCCTGTAGGGAAATCAGGCGCTTGTACATATCCTATAAGCTCTTCGATATCGACATCTTTATTCTTGACATAGGCGATACAGCCTTCTATGACTTCCGAGAGGTTGTGTGGGAGAATATTTGTAGCCATCCCCACAGCGATACCACTAGAGCCATTGACGAGAAGATTTGGGATTCTAGCTGGCAAGACCGTCGGCTCATCAAGGGAGTCATCGAAATTTTTCTTAAAATCTACCGTGTCTTCATCGATTTCATTGACGAACTCCATAGCTATTTTGCTCATTCTAGCTTCGGTATATCTCATCGCAGCAGGACTGTCGCCATCTACCGAGCCGAAATTTCCTTGTCCATCGACTAATTTATATCTTAAAGACCAGTCTTGTGCCATTCTGACCATGGTATCATATACAGAGGAGTCGCCATGTGGGTGAAATTTACCCATGACCTCCCCGACAATTCTAGCGGATTTTTTATAAGCAGACGTAGAGGTAACCCCGAGTTCGTGCATCCCGAAGATTACTCTACGGTGTACGGGCTTGAAGCCGTCTCGCACATCAGGAATCGCTCTAGACACAATGACAGACATCGCATAATCAATATACGAGCTAGTCATAGCTTGATTAATATCTATAGGTACTATGTTTTTATTGATTAAATCATCCATATTGTATAGCTAATAAATTTTGGCATTAAAAGTACAAATATAGCGATATTTTCTTAAATTTTGCATAGAAATTTGTTTTGCTGCACTAAGGCGTTTGACTCATTGCTAGTAGGTTAAATGAGTTGTATTCATGCAAATCTACGAGCTTTTACTCCTAGGAATTTAAATTAAACCTTAAAGTTTCATTAAACCATAATTTCTTCATAATTTAGCAATTATAAATAAAATTCTTTTAGTTTGCCTATAAATTTGTAAGTTTGTCAAACAACTTTTCATATCAATACATGAGCGTTATAAGCATATTATAGAAGCTCGACTGCTCTAAAAAAATCTGAATCATTAAAAAATTATTGTTTACTTTTGGCTATAGTAACGCAAAAGGTATGATACTATCCTTTCAAGACAAAGAAACTGAAAAAATATGGAATGGCCTAGTTTCCAAAAATTGCCTAATGAAATTCAAGAAGTAGCAAGAAGAAAGCTAAGAATGCTGAATAATTCTTATACCCTATCAGACCTAAAATTCCTCCAGCTAATCGATTAGAGAGGCTTAAAGGCGATTTAAAATCATTCTATAGTATTAGAATCAATAATCAATGGAGGATTGTCTTCAAATGGCAGCTAAATCATGCAACTGAAGTTAAAATTGTGGATTATCATTAAACAAAAAAAAATATGAAAACACTTAAAAATATAACCCCAGGAGAGATTTTATTAGAAGAGTTTTTGATCCCTATGCAAATCACGGCTTATAGACTATCCAAGGAGATTGGGATCCCTCAAACAAGAGTTTCTCAAATTCTAAAAGGCAAAAGACGAATTACTGCGGATACTGCGGTCAGATTAAGTAGATTTTTCGGAAATTCCGCTAGATTTTGGTTAGGGATTCAAGATGATTTCGACATTGAAAACGAAAGTCTTCATCTAGCGGAAACGCTTAAATCGATTAGACAATATAAATTAATTTAATAGGAAATTTGTTAGGTTATTTTAATGGGATAAAATTTAGCTAATTTTATCTTCATTTCTTTATTCATTATTCCTATTTGATACAATAAATCCATTTTGAAATTACCTCTATAATTAAAAAAAACAAAACCGTAAAAAATAAAATCTCAAACAAGCCTTCCTTACTCATTTCATAATTAATTTTATCTTTGATTTGAGGCAAATCTCCTTCTATTAGTAATATGAAAGAAATAATAGAAATTCATACTAAAAAACTATAAAAAAAAATCTTTTTCATCTTAACTTCAACGCAACATTCAAGCTTATATTGAACCTAAATCCTTCCGAGTTTTTTTTTAACAAAAATCAACCTATATAAAATGATCGAAATTTGGTCGAATCATATGCTTTTCATT
>JALOMB010000103.1 GCA_025455685.1 Chitinophagales bacterium
TTTATTTCAAAAACATTATTTTTGCAAGTAAATATTCACTCACGTGCAAATCACCCATAGACAACAACAAGTAATCGATGCCTGCGCCAAACTGCTAATGACTCAGGGGGTACAAGGTCTTACCACCAAAAACTTAGCCAGAGAAATAGGTTTTTCGGAGAGTGCGCTCTATAGGCATTTTGCGTCCAAAGAATCTATTATCGCATTTTTATTAGAATTTTTATTTCAAGATATTCAGAGTCGTCTTACTCCTATTGCTATGAATTCCAAATCGCCCTCAGACCAAGTGAAAGCTATATTTGAAAGTCAATTCTTATTCTTTGAAAAGCATCCCTTTTACTTAGTAGCAATACTGAGCGAAGGGCTTTTTGATGCTTCCAATGAAATCAAATTGGCTATGATGAAAATAGTAAACTTTAAAATGCAGCTTCTGAATCAATTGATAGTAAAAGGAATAGAAAATAGAATTTTTAGAGCCGATATTCCTGCCGAATATCTTGTACATAGCTTGATGGGCAATTTTAGACTGCTATGCCTCAAATGGAAAATGCAAGATTTTAAGTTTTCCCTTACCCATAAAGGCAAAGAAATGATGTATTATCAAATTAAAATATTAGAAAAATAAATTTTTTGAATGAAAAAGTTAGTGAGTATTTACTTATATTGTATCACTTCGATATCAATGCTATCCCAAACCACTACAACTATTATTAAAGTAGAAGAGCTTTACGATTTATTTTCTTCGCAAAATTTGGGCATAAAAAACTTGGATGAAAAAGAAAAGTTAGCCAAAATAGTAAGAAATACAGCCTTTCTCCAAGCTTTTAATCCTAGGATAAATTTGCAAGCTCAGGCTATCGACAATTTGAGTTTACCCCTTAGCTTTATTCCTGCACAAGTTTTTGGGGGAAATCCTGGCGAATTTCGCCAAGTAGCTATTGGTCAGCAATATGTTAGCAGCCTAGCGGTAGTACCACAATTTGACATTCTCAATCTAGCACAAATAGCAGAAATCAAATCCTTAAAAAAACAATCAGAACTAGCTCAGGGAGAATCTAAAATATATCTCTATGAGCGATTTCTCCAAATCAATAGTCTGTATCACAGTATTTTGTCGCTCCAAATTCAGCAAAAATTGTTAGATTCCTCTCTAAGTTGTGCTCAAACGATTTTCACCACAGCTCAAAACAAATTTGAAGAAGGAGTCATCAGCAAAATAGACCTCAACGAAGCCCAAAGTCAGTTGATATTGATAGAAGATAAGCTAAGCCAGGTAAAATTGGCAATTCGCGAGCAAAAAGACAACCTCCAAAATTACTTTCACCAAAAATTTCTTTTTGACCTGAAAGAAAACACTACAACAATTTCGACAGAATATAAATCTGAGGCGGCTTCGGATTTCGACCTTTACGCACGTCAAGCTTTATTGCAATCAGAAATTGCTGCAAACGCAGGTAAAAGCGCTAGTTTACAATATCTACCTGTCTTAAGCTTTGTAAGCAGTCTGAATTGGCAAAATCTGAGTAATCAAGCTTTTTTTGCTACAAACGCCAACACGCAGCAATTTAGCTACTTGGGTATAAGACTAAACTGGGATTTACCTAGTGTAGCCAAATTTACAAGTATTCAATCTAAAAAAATTGAAGCACAAATAGCTAAAAATCAATCAGATATAAAATTGGCCGAAATCAAAACACAAAACCAATTGCTCCCCATTCAAATCCAAACAGCTCAAACGCAGTATCAAAACACCACTAAAATTTCATCTCTCAAAAAAGAAAATTTTGAAAAGAAAATGATGCAATATCAGGAAGGAATTCTATCGGTACAAAAACTAATAGAAGCACAAAACGAGCTAATTTCAGCCCAAATCAATGCGAATACAGCCAATTACAATACTTTATTTCTAATAGAAAAATCAAAAATTCAGCAAAAATTTTAAACATAATACGATGAAACGTAATTTTATCAACCTTGCAACGATTTATATTTTATTTACTATAGTCCTATCTTCCTGCCAAGACCAGAGCATAAAGCCTCAACGCAAAAATCTAGAAGCGCTAGTTTTTGCATCCGGTACGCTCCAATGGGATAATTCCTATGGCCTAACTGCTCAAACTGATGGCGTGTTGCGCAATATGCAACTAGAAATAGGACAGAAAATAAATGCTGGACAACTGTTGGCGCAAATAGACAATACCAATAATCTAATCAATAGTCAAACTGCGCAAGAGCAGATGCAAATAGCGCAAACCAATATTTCTACTTCGGCCCCACAGCTTCTCCAACTCAAAGCACAAATACAACTAGCTACAGAAAAATATCAGCACGATTTGGCACTATCAGAAAAATATCAAAGACTCTATCAAGCAGGGAGTGTGTCAAAATTGGAATACGACAATTATTTATTGGCAGCTAAAAACGCTCAGACAGCGCTCAATACAGCCCAAAAACAATACGAACTAGCCAGGCAACAAGCTGAGAGTCAAGTCATCAATGCCAAAGGTAACCTTCAAAACCAACGTATATTGGCCAACTATAATAATATTATTACAACTAATTCTGGAACAGTAATCGAAAGATTGAAGGATGAAGGCGACTATGTAAGAAAAGGTGAACTCATAGCGAGAGTGGCCAATAGCCAAATAGTAGAAGCGGAGCTGAATATAGACGAAAGGAGCATAGGACAAGTAAAGATAGGTCAAAGGGTCTTCGTCAGACTTAATACTCAGCCCGACAAAGTATATATAGCCAAAATCTCTAAAATAGAATCGGCATATAATTCCAAAACCCAATCATTTATTGCAAAAGCAACATTTGAGGAAAACTTAGCACAGAATTATTTTGGAACACAGCTAGAAGCAAATATTCTAGTAGGATTGAAAAAAAATACGCTAACTATTCCAAAAAAATATTTATCCTACAATCATCAAGTACAAATAAAAGGAGCTAAAGCTCCTAAAATCGTAAAAGTAGGTATAGAAAGTACCGATGAAGTGGAAATACTAGAAGGCCTCGATGAAAATTCTATAATTATCCCATTCAAACGCTAAGTTATGAATATCAATTATCAAATAGCAAATACCTATCTCTGGAGCAATAAAAAAATGACTGCCGTAGCCGTATTTGGCGTAGTGCTGGGTATTGGGATTTATATTTTTATGAATTCACTTTTGGTGGGATTTGATAAATCGAGTAATGATTCGATGTTTAAAAATATAGCTCATATTCGAGTGTTTAGAGACGATGAAATAGCCCGACCGCTCATTTCTTCCACCTCAGATGCCACACCCATTCTAATCAACCCAAAAGTAGTGCCCAATAGCAATACCATAATCAATCCTAAGCGGATAATGCAGGAAATATTGAAAATAGAAGAAGTAACGCATGTAATGCCGCAAGTAAATGTAAATGCTTTTTATCTCAATGGCAAAAGTCAAATAAACGGACTAGTAGTAGGCGTAGAGCCCGAAGCGGCCAATCAAATGTATCAAATAGAAAAAACAATAGTAAAAGGCGACTTCAAAAGCCTGAAATCCAATCCTAACGGAATTGTGATAGGAATTGGAATAGCCGACAAAATGAATTTAAAAATTGGAGATATGCTCTCGCTCACTTCCTCCAAAGGCCAAACAGAATCGCTCAAAGTAATGGCTATATTCCAATCCAACAATGCACAAATCGATAAATACAAATCTTATGTAAACATCTCCAAAGCACAAAGTTTATTGGCCGAAGGACCAAACTATATCACAGAAATCAATGTAAATACAATAGATCCTGAGCTCGCTCCTAAATTGGCCCCGCAAATAGCACAAATTACTCAATATACTGCTGAAGATTGGAAAGCTGCCAATGAAACACTGATGGCAGCTTTTAAAATGCGTAAAATCGTAATCACTTTTGTATCGCTTACTATAGTTTTGGTTGCAGCATTTGGTATTTACAATATTCTCAATATGACAGTTACTTCTAAAATAAATGATATAGCAATCCTCAAGGCGATAGGCTTCAAAGGAAAAGACGTAATTAGAATTTTTACTGCTCAGGCATTGGCTATCGGAGGAATAGGCGTTTTGGGAGGTATGGTAATGGCTACCTTGGTGATTACTTTGCTTCGAAATGTATATATAGGTGGCGATATCGGATATTTCCCTGTGGATTATGAACCAACTAAATATCTACAAGGCGCAACTTTGGGAATGGTTATCACATTTCTAGCAGGATATATACCTGCAAAAAAAGCGGCTAACGTAGATCCTGTATCCATTTTTCGTAAATAAAAAAATATGAATATTTTAGAAACTAAATTAATCAATAAATATTTCTATGAACCTACAGAATTTCACGTTCTAAAAGATATTTCTATTAAGATACAAAAAGGTGAATTTCTTTCGCTAATAGGAAAATCAGGCAGTGGTAAATCCACTTTGCTTTATATCCTATCTACTATGGATACCGACTATCAGGGAGAACTCTTGATTGATGGCCTATCTACAAAAGGCATATCAAATGATGCTTTGGCTGCATTGCGCAATGAAAAAATTGGCTTTGTGTTTCAGTTTCATTATCTATTGCCAGAGTTTACATCACTCCAAAATGTAATGATTCCTGCGCTAAAACTAGGAAAATGGGGGAATGATGAGATAGAACATAGAGCCTACGAGAAACTAAAATTGCTTGGACTAGAGGATCAAGCGCAAAAACCTTCTAGCAAGCTATCGGGTGGGCAACAGCAGCGAGTGGCTATTGCTAGAGCCCTAATCAATGACCCACTAATCATAATGGGAGATGAGCCTACGGGAAATCTTGATTCTAAAAACACTAGAATAGTTTTCGATATTTTCAAAGAATTGACCGAAGCACACGGACAAACTATTGTAGCGGTAACACACGATGATGATTTTGCTCAAAATAGTCATCGAATCATAGAAATGAGAGATGGAGCGATCAAGAGTTAAATTTATACTAACTCTTTCAAGTGTATCGAATTGACGAAACTAAAAAGTTATTTATATGCTAAAAAGATATAAAACTAAGCCATCAAAATAAGTTGTTTAAGATGTAAATTGACCATGAGAATGAAACTAAGAAATTTTACAAAAATATATCTTTTTTTAATATCACTATTTTTTTTGATATAATTCCAAATCTGCGTCAATCTGTGCGATCTGCGGGCAATTTTCTATCTTTGTTTTTTTAACCACATAGATATCATAGGAAACATAGTTTATTTCTGAGCAAATGCAATTTGCGTATATATCTGTGCCATCTGCGGGCAATTTTCTATCTTTGTTTTTTAACCACATAGATATCATAGGAAACATAGTTTATTTCTGAGCAAATGCAATTTGCGTCAATCTGTGCCATCTGCGGGCAATTTCTATCTTTGTTTTTTAACCACATAGATATCATAGGAAACATAGTTTATTTCTGAACAAATGCAATCTGCGTTTATCTGTGTCATCTGCGGGAAATTTTTACCTTCTGGCATTTTTTCATTGGAAATCAAAAAACTAAAGTAACTTATATTGCTTATGTGGTAATAAAATAAAGAAACAAAAAAAGCCTCAAGATAACTCGAGGCTTAAATAAAATGTGGCGGCTACTCCCGATAGCTATCGGGACTCCCACCTTTTACGGCAGTACCATCAGCTTTACAAGGTTAAAACTACATAAAATCTGGCAGGCGTTAACTACATAAACAAAAAAAGCCTCACAGAAATGTGAGGCTTTTTTTAAAATATTGTGGCGGCTACTTACTCTCCCACCTTTTACGGCAGTACCATCAGCTTTACAAGGTTTAACTACTCTGTTCGGAATGGGAAGAGGTGGAACCCTTGTGATATAGCCACCTATTCTAATATATGATTAGTCTTCGACTGTGATACTGACTATACTCCAAACTAAATCCCATATAGCAAAGACCACAAACTAAATCATACATATTTTTTTATAAATACATATTGAATAAAAATAAAGAGAAAGTAAAAAAAAAGAGAGCAAAGCTTACGGGCAATTAGTACTACTCGGCTGAACATGTTACCATGCGTACACCTGTAGCCTATCAACGTCCTAGTCTCGAACGACCCTTAAAAGAAAACTCATCTTGAAGTGGGTTTCGTGCTTAGATGCTTTCAGCGCTTA
>JALOMB010000104.1 GCA_025455685.1 Chitinophagales bacterium
ATTTAATTTTACGAGAAATTTTAGTTTGTTAATTGTTTTGAAAAATGCACTTCAACTCACCAAATAATTTTAATAGTTTTTTTTAATAAATTCTTTTTATCTTGTATAGTTTCAAAAACGATTATAGCGAAGGGTGTCATCCCCAAATTTTACAGCTCTTATCTAAGTATAGTCTTATCCAACAAAAAGGCTATGGTGAAGATGATTTAAGTAATAAAGCTAAAGCGTTGATTAAGCAAAAGATTCAATCACCCAATGCCTCAATTCACTTCGTTTCAGGAGGCACACAGGCCAATATCATTGTCCTAGCAGCATCTCTAAGGCCTCATGAAAGCGTTGTCGCTGCTAGAAGTGGACATATCTGCGTACATGAAGCAGGAGCCATTGAAGCGACAGGACACAAAATTGAAATGGTGGACACGGAAACCGGCAAATTAACGCCAAATCATATTCAAGGAATTATTGATAAATTTGAAGACCACCACATGACCAAACCCAAAATGGTATATATTTCTAATGCAACTGAATTAGGTACAATTTATACCAAGGAAGAACTAAAAAATTTATATGTTTTTTGCAAAGAAAATAAACTTTATTTATATTTGGATGGCGCTAGAATTGGCTCTGCTTTGGCGTCAAGACAAAACGATATCTCTTGGGAAGACCTAGCACAATACACAGATGTATGTTACCTAGGCGGCACCAAAAACGGCGCTTTATTAGGTGAAGCAATTGTCATTCTTCATGAAGATTTAAAAAAAGATTTTTTGTTTCATATCAAACAAAGAGGTGCTTTGCTAGCTAAAGGCAGCCTTTTGGGAATCCAATTTTATGGTTTGTTTTCAGAGGATTTATTTATGAGTTTAGCGAGACATGCTAATGAAATGGCTTATCTTATGGCAGATTCGATTCAGAAAAAAGGCTATTTGATGCTTACACCGGTAGCTTCCAATCAAATTTTCCCTATACTGCCTAACGATTTGATTCAGAAGCTTCTTTTGGACTTTGATTTTTATATTTGGAAAAAAATAAATGCAGAACAATCTGCAATAAGACTAGTGACCTCTTGGGCTACAGAGGAAAAATTTGTTCGAGATTTCTGCAATATAATCGAAGGATATGACTTGATGTAGTATTGGTTTGGGACTTTTCTTCTAGTTTACTATATAAAAATAGCCTTATATAAACCTAAATTTTAAGAAATAATTCCATCAGCCGATGACAATAACTAGCTTCATTGTCATAAAAACTAACAAGGGATACTAAATTGTCTCGAATATCCAAACTATGAATATCGATAAGACAAGACTCGGAACGCGATAGCATATCACTGCTAACGATAGGGTCATCAGTCATGGACAAGAGGTGTTCCCAATTGTTTTTCTTCGTCTCGTTTTGAAGTAAGGTCAGAAAATCAGCTTTATTCAAATTAAAATCCCTCAATAAAACGTGGATTTCTGTCAGAGAGCCATTGATGACTGGTACTCGATAACTCGAGCTCGAAATTTTATGTTGTAGCTCTGGAAAAAGAAATTGTAGCACTTTAGTTGCACTAGTCGAAGTAGGGATTATGTTTTGGGCTGCTGCTCGCGCTCGACGCAAATCGTTATGAGCTGAATCATGCAAGTTTTGGCTAGGAGTATAGCAGTGCACCGAAGTGAAGATAAAATGCTTAATCTCAAAATGATCTTGAAAAAACTTGAGCAAAGGGGCTACACAATAAGAGGTACAGCTTCCCATTGAAAAAATTTGGGGCAAAGTAGTCCAGGTCTCCGGAAAAATTTGGGGCATATAAATCGGCAAATCATCGATTGATGGCTGTGAAAGGATTATATGCTTAGGATTAAATTTTTGATATAACATTAAATCTTCCTTTCGCATCGAGACGCCACTAGCATGAACGATTACATCGATTTGGAGGTCTTCCCAAGCCAAATCTAAAATCGATTGCTTATCGCTATATAGGATCCTTTGATGTGCCATATGTACTACATCTAAATGAACTGAAATTTCTCTCTTCAAATGATAGACAGAATCATATCGATAGAGATATACAGCTGTTTCTAGAGGCATTTTATCATTAATCGCTACTAAATCTAAAGTGTTTGATTTTGAAATGAGTTCCGTGAGCTGACGACCAATTCGCCCAAATCCATTAATCGCAATTCGTAGTTTTTTTGGCGAAGCATCCACAGTCATAGTGATTGATTATTTGGATAAGAAAGCGAAATTTGTCCATTTTGGCACTGTATTTGAGCCTTTACACCGAAAACAATAGGGTAGTTCTTTGAGTCATGACCTGCAGGGAAATCATAGATAATTGGCAGATTATACGCTGAGGTATGCGCTTCTACAATATCATCAATGGAAAATCCAAAAGGATTTTCATGGTCTTTGATATCAGTAAAGCCTCCTAAAATAATGCCTTTAATTTTTTGAAAGATTCCGGCACGTTGCAAAGCAATAAACATTCTATCAATATGATAGAGATATTCATCTATTTCTTCTAAAAAAAGTATTTTACCCTCAAAAGATTCGATATTCAAAGTTCCGAGCATAGAATAGACAATAGATAAATTCCCACCTACGATGATTCCATCTAAAGTAAAATCTGATTGGTTAGGTCGAGCCTTATATTGAATAGGCTTATAGTCTCCTTGCAAATAATCTAATAACAGCCTAGTAGCTAGTTGGTCATTAATGGGCATAGATTTTGGCATTGTCGCATGTAAGGTCGGTATTTGTAGATGTAAATTGACAAAAAGATGAATTACTGTAATATCGCTATAGCCTATAAGCCATTTAGGATTCATAATAAATTTATCCCAATTAATCTTATCTAGTATTCTTATAGCACCATAACCGCCACAGGCAAACCAAATAGCGCGTATTTCAGAATTGTCAAGTTGATTTTGGAAGTCCTCAGTTCGGAGTGTATCATCACCGGCAAACTGAAAAAATTTGTTTCCAATGCTTTTTCCTAGTTCTATTGTTATATCAATTGGTTCGAAAAGGGCAAGTGCATCCTTTAAGTCTTCTGCACTATATGCTCTAGAAATACTAATAATACTGAGTTTTTCCTTTGGATTTAGACGAGAAATATATTTCATAAGGGCAAAAATATAAAATCTATTCTAAATAAAAAAAATATCACTAAATTTGCACTTTTATGAAGAGTTATTACATTATTCCATATTTACTCCTTTTGATTGGCATTATATCTATTAATTCTTCATGTAAAGCAGTTAAATCTCATTATATTTTTCAAGATATTGATAAGTTTGCGGTGCAGAGCAAAATCGATTCTTATGATTTAAATCATAGAATTCAAGTTAATGATGAAATTAGCCTAAAAATCCTCGGTAATCATGGTATGGAGATTATTGAATCATCCGCTGAAACAGCACAACCAATTGGCGCGGCTAACACGCCTATGCACAGATTGCTAGTGCTCGCAGATAGTACTTTACTTTTACCTCAAATAGGTCGATTTAAGGTAGTAGGTATGACGGAAGTAGAATTGAGAAATAAAATTAAAGAGCTATATGGCGCACTTTATGTAAATCCTTATATCTATGTTAGAATTGAAAATAAACGCGTGTTTGTTTTTAAAGGTTCTTTGGCTCAGGTCGTAGAGTTAAGGAATCCAACCACCAATATTATTGAAGTTCTAGCGATGAGTGGAGGATTGGATCGATTTCTCAAGTCAGATGAAGTATATGTACTCAGAGGCAACCTCAATACGCCAAATGTCACTCATATCAATCTGCAAAAAATTGCTGAAATGAAACAAAACGACCTTTACATTCAGTCAAATGATATTATCATGGTTAATGAACGACCAAGACCTTTGTTTAATGCCCTAAATGAAATTGCTCCGATTGTGACGATGCCTTTGGCATTGATTACTTCCTTGCTCTCTACGGTGTTTCTAATTATTACTTTAAATCGTCAGTAAATTGAGTGTACCACAGAATAACTTAGCACAACTACACAAGATAGATACTGATTCATTTGAAGAATTTATCAATAATTTTTCTTTTCCATTATTTAAATACATTGCACGAAAATCTATGATTTTTATTGTTATCATGTTATTTTTGTGTATTACAATTCCATTTCTTTATATTCGCTATACAGATAAGATATACCGAACTACTGCTACCATCTTTAAGAAAAAAGCCGATGATAAAAACGTCATTCAAATCGGTGGTCAAAACTTGATGCAAGAGGAGAGTTCCAAACTATATAAAGATATGCTTTTGATGAAGTCTGATGTCGTATTGGATTCTATTTTAGCCGGCCTGCCGCAAGATTATAGTTTTAAAATTGTAGGTAGAACTAATAAAGAAGCAGAAGTTTTATCAAATTTAGCGGTATTTAATCAGATTACTTTGTTTGAGAATTTAGATTATGTGAATTTTGAATTTGATTTCGATGATCAATCTTATGCGCTTCACTATCAACATAAAGGCAAGACTTATGCATATTCGAATCTGCGCTACGAAAATTTGTTTCGTGATGTAAATTTGAGTTTTTCATTTAATCCCTTTGTAATTCAGCAGATCAAGGCTCAGAAGAATGTAGTAGCAAATTTCAACTCAATTCAAGTCATTAAAGCATTTTTGCTACAATATGTTGAGATTTATGTCAATGATGCCAATGCACCTAAATTAGATTTCATAATAAAATCTTCTTTTCCCGCAAAAGCCGAACGCTATTTAGGGATGTTAATTGAAGGATTCTTGAGATTTGATAAAGAACAAAACGATGAGAAAATAAATAAATCTTTAGCATTTATTGAGTCTCAAGTCATTACTTTTAATCAAAGTTATGAACAAAATTTAAATGAAATTGTAAACTTCCAAGTATCCAATCAGCTATTTATGCCATCAGGTCAAACTGCAGATGAGTACTCTGTGTTCAAAGGATTAGATGGTAAAATCAAAGAAACTCAACTAGAAATTACAAAGCTACATTTACTTCAGCAGGCCGTAAGAAACTCGAGTATTGAAGCTCTTCAAATCGAAGGCCTGAATACGCAGTCAATTGTCGAACTCATCAAGCAGAAAAATAAATTTCAAAATTATTATTCGCCTGAGAATCCGAAAATTTTCCAAATCAATAAACAAATTAATCAAGAAGTAAAGAATATTGAACTAAGTATTTTGCAAAAAATTAATCAAAATCAAAATTTGATTTCTCGAGCTGCCGCTCAAAAAAGTGAATCTAACCAAAAATTAGCCCAACTACCGAAGCAGAATGCAAACTATCTCAAACTCGAAAAAGAGCTCAATATTAAAGAAAAATTTCTTTTTGACTTAATGGACAAGCAAAATCAACTTTTGATTGAAAAAGCTTCTATGTCTCCTAACTATTACGTATTACAGAAAGCTGTTTCCAACTATACACCCATTTCTCCAAAAGTAAATATGATATATTTCTTTGGTTTATTGGCCTTTATTTTCTCAAGTATATCGATAGTATTGTTTCGCTATGTTCGATTTGACAAAGTAATCACTGTGGAATCTGTCAAAAAACGAACTAGTTTTCCAATAATTGGCGTTGTACCATTTATGCCTGAAGCTATTGATAACAAATCAAATTCACCACTTTCTAAGATTGTCGTATTTGATAATAAATCTAGAATTACCGAAGCCATAAAAAAAATTCGATCTTCGCTAAGCTATACAATTCACAAAGATTTCAAAACCATTTGTATCACTTCGACTATTTCAGGAGAAGGGAAAACGTTTGTTCTATTAAATTTAGCCGCTACATTTTCGCAATTAAATAATAAAAAAATTATTCTTTTAGATCTCGATATGCGTAAACCGAGAATTGCAAAATCACTAAAATTAAATGACAAAGAAGGCATCAGCAATATTTTAGCAGGACAAATTGATTATAAAAACTGTGTTCAAGAGTTGGAGGGCAATCCTAATTTTCATGTATTGACTTCTGGTCGGCCTATTCCTCCAAACCCCTCCGAATTAATTCTTAGTCAATCGTTTAAGGATTTATTAGAGCAACTCAAATCGGATTATGATTATGTATTCATCGATACACCTCCTATAGGTCTAGTTAATGAATCTATCGAAATAATCAACATGGTGGATATTCCATTATATGTCA
>JALOMB010000027.1 GCA_025455685.1 Chitinophagales bacterium
ACTTTCATTCTCACGAATTATACGGCTTAGTTTTTCAGCCATTTTATCATTGGCTTTGTAAACTTTTTGTCCTGAACTATGGAGATGCCTTTTCATTCCAATTAGGAATGTGTCACTTATAGGAATTGATTTT
Organism: Chitinophagales bacterium; assembly: GCA_025455685.1. GTDB lineage: Bacteria > Bacteroidota > Bacteroidia > Chitinophagales > JADJOU01 > JALOMB01. The sequence continues at coordinate 134 of JALOMB010000027.1, forward strand.
TGTTCTAGAGTCGTGTATAAATCTTTGGTCAAACTTTCCCATTTGTGCTGTAAATCTGGATTTAATATGAATGACCAAAAAGCGTAAAAGCTCTTTCCTTGTTGGCTTTCTTTCAATGATTCAAGGGCATCAAAAGTAAATTCTAGTATATCACTTTTAGATAGTCTCCCATCAGCGTGTTTTTGATAAATTCCTTTTGTAATTTCTTTAAAGTTGTCTTCAACTTCCTTAAAATCAGATAATAATTCTTTAGCGGATTGATTGAGTTGGTTGAAACGGGGTACAATTTCAAATTCTTCAAATACTTTTACGTCTTCTCCAATTTTTATTCGCTGAATTTGTTGTTGAATTTCCAATTTTTTCTCTTCCAACAACTGAATACGCATTTCGGCATCTTCATTAGTAAATTCAACCAGCTCTTTCAATTGATTAAGAATGTTGTTGAACTTTGATTCAGTACCAACAAATTCTTGCTTTTTCAAACTTGCCAACCAATCTATGGTTTTGCTTGAATGGGAAGACAGTTCATAAAACACTTCACCTTGTTCATCTAGATAATTTGTCAAAAAGCCATTGTTAGTCCAGTTTTGAATATACTTTTTGGCTTTTTCTTCATAGGTGTCGAAAAAATTGATTTCACTTTCTTCATCTATTTCAATTTTCTGTCCTTCTAAAAAGTCCGCTAATTGAGAGTGAATATTTTCGAACGAAATGTAGCCTTGTTTGTTTAAGAAAGTTCTTACTAGAAATTCAATAATCATTTCTCTATTTCTTAAACGCAATAGACTAACACTTGGAGAAGTGTTGAGAGTATTTAGTATTTGAGAAATGTCTGTCATAATCAACATTTATACTTCTTAGAAATTTCTTACACCACCTCTCGGTTCATCAACATCTCCATCATATCTTGGTATCAAATGAATATGTACGTGATTAACCGTTTGACCAGCTTTTTCACCGATATTAATGCCAATGTTAAACCCATCTGGATTGAATTTTTTTGAAACAATTTCTTTTACTCTGTTCAACATAAAAATACAAGCAGCTTGTTCTTTGAAAGTAAGCTCAAAATAATCTGAACAATGCCTTTTTGGGATAACTAATATACTGTTTTCTTCATAAATAGCATAAGCAGTAGCGGATTCAACAATAAGTTCCCTTTCTGAATCTGGATTGCAAAAAGGACAATCTAAGTTTTCAGTTTTTTTTATTTGATTGTAATGCTGATATTCGTAAATCTCACAATTTTCATTTCTGAAAAATGATTTTGAATTAAGAATCACATTACATTGATAGGTTTTTTTTTGATGAATTTTATGGGTTCTAAATCCCTCAAATTGCAAATCTCTTCTTACTGCGATATAAACCTTTCCAGTTGGTTTGATGAGTTGTGACAATTCCATTAAAACAGTAGCTTGTTCTTCAGGCAAAAGAACATTCAAAACGTAAAAACAAATAATTGTGTCAAACTTTTTAATTGGATAATCTGGAAAATGAAATTTGTCGTAACCTTCAATATTGACTCCTTTTTCTTTTAGCAATTTAACATCACTTCCAAAACCGCAACCAAAGTCCAAAACATCACCAACCAGCAAATCTTTATTTAGCAATATTTTAGCAGGAAAAGAAAGCGTATCTCGTTCTTTTGCGGTTAAGTGGCTATTTGGGTTCAACTGTTGCATTATTTCATAAATTCAAAACCGTTATTGGAAGCTATTGATACTAAAGGCTGTATTATTTCTTTAAACTTATCGCGATTAATACTGTTTTCCTCAATATGTAAAACGGTCAGATAATCTTCAAGTAATTTATTCTTTGGCGTTTTTTTTCTTACAATTTCATAAGCATTTTTTTGTAATTGATAGAATGGTTCAAAGTACTTCTCAAGAATGGGTAATCTATTGCTTTTTGAGCTATTAAAAGATTTATCTGCTGGAATCAAATTCCAAATTAAATCGTGAGAAACAAATGAATAAGGTATAAAATGTTCAACTGCATAATTTCCTTTTGATAATTTTTGTCCTGTGTAAATGCAATCGACTGAACCTAATTCATCTAAAACAACATCCCAAAACTGAGTTCTTTGTTTTTTTAATCCGTTTCTGCTTGCTGGTTTTATTAGTTTATTGGGAATATCAGGCACATTCGGATTCTTAGATTGTAAAAATAAAGCCAAATTCCAAAAGCAGAAATCCTTCAATACCCTTGCATTTGTAATTATGTAATTAACCCAATAAGGATTTATCTCAATGTAATCTTGATGCAAGGCATACAAACTTTTTGATTCAAATCTTTGAGATTCAGAATAAATTCTTTTTTCTCTCATTGAGTCTGTTTCATTCCCGATTTTTGGAAACCAGGGACTTAAAAACCTGTGAGGAACATTTTTGTTAAAATGCCATAGTAGTCTTTTTGTATCTGGATTTTTTGTTTTAAAGAGTTTTTGAAAAACAATTTCTCTTTTCTCGTCAATTGTAATGGATTCAAAACTATTTATTGAGCGAATTGCATCTTGTATTAAATCTTGTTTCCCGAATGATACATTAAAATAGTTGACAGTAAACCAAGAATTAGAAATCATTCTTGAAAACAATTCTCTTTTTGTAACTTTTAAAGTTACATTTTCAGCAGCTTGAATTATTGATAGAAGCCAGTAAAATTTATAAGTAGCACTAGTTTTATTAAAACAAGCAGCTAATAAATTTACTGGTAATTCTCTTGATTCAGGTAATTTCATACTTTATTCTAAAACCTAACACAAATATAACCCATTTCCACTAAATATGATTTATTTTTTCAAATATAAAAATCCAATACGTCATTTCGCGACGCTTTGAAAAAATCAAAATCTCTGATCCAAAAAAACTTCTGGATAAAAAACTAATTCTCGATTCAGAAATTTAGTCTGGTCTATCCATTTTGCCATACCCAGAGTTCCATTTTCATTCTGAGGAACTTCATTGAGCTCATGAAATCGAGACTCGAGCACCACCCGATAGATAAACTCTATTAAGTGCGTCGGCTTGCCATGAAAGTCAAATATGTCCTCATGAACCAGAACTAACTCTTTTACTGTAATATCTATAGCGCCTATCTCTTCACGAAGTTCTCGAGCTATGGCTTCTCGCGAAATTTCCTGAAATTCTATACCACCACCTAAAAATCGATAAAAAGTAAGGGCTTTGATCGGATCATAACCCTCTTGTACGAGCCATTTACCTTGATGTTCGATGTATGCTAAGGCAATAGGCCTTATTTGAGCCATATCTGATAATTAAGTATAGGGAATAAACACATTTTTTGGCTCCGTGAAGAAACGCATCGCTTCAACCCCGCCTTCTCGACCAATACCACTTTCTTTCATGCCACCAAAAGGAGTGCGCAAATCTCTTATCATCCATGAATTCAACCAGATAAGTCCAAAGTTCAACTGCTCCGCTAATCGATTTCCTCGAGCCATATCTCGCGTCCATACGCTACAAGCCAAGCCATAAGGCGTACTATTCGCTATTTCCAAAGCATCGTTTTCCTGTTCAAAAGGAATTAAAGTCACTACAGGACCGAAAATTTCTTCTTGATTAATGCTGCAATTTGCCGCTAAGCCTTCTATGACCGTTGGTTCGATATAATAGCCTTCTGAAAGATCACCAGAAAGAATTTTTCTTTTGCCTCCGATGAGTATGCTCCCACCTAGATTTTTGGCTTCTTCGATATAGCCAAGTACTTTATTCATATGGGCTTCGCTTACGACAGCACCCATGAAATTGTCTTCAAAAGGATTGCCTACTTTGATTTCAGAGATCTTAGCGAGAAATTTTGTTTTAAATTCGTCGTAGATCGATTTTTGTAAAAGAATTCTAGAACCGCAAAGGCAGATTTGTCCTTGATTTTGAAAAGAAGAACGAATAGAAGTTTCTACGACTCTGTCTATGTCGGCATCTTCAAAAATAATATTTGGATTTTTACCACCGAGCTCAAGCGATACTTTTTTAAACTGACGTGCACAAATTTCATTGATAGCCTTACCTGTTTGTGTGCCGCCCGTGAAAGCAATTGCTTTTACTAAAGGGCTTTCTACGATAGCTTGACCCACAGGATTTCCAAGGCCGTGAACTACATTGAGTACGCCTGCAGGAAGTCCGATTTCTTGACAAATTTGCGTCAGGAGATAAGCGGTGTAAGGAGTGATTTCAGAGGGTTTGGCTACGACGGTATTGCCAGCAGCCAGAGCAGGGGCTATTTTCCAACTAAAAAGATAGAGTGGAAGATTCCATGGAGAAATGCATCCGACCACACCGAGCGGCTGACGAAGGGTATAATGAACGCCTTGGCCTGAAGCGTAGTGTGATTCAGAAGAAAAAGTCATTTGCGCAGCCGCAAAGAATTTAAAGTTGGAAATAGCTCTAGGTATATCGCTATTTCTAGCCAAACTAAGTGGTTTACCGTTGTCCAAGGTTTCTGCTTGGACAAATTCTTCAAAACGATTTTGAATTCCTTGGGCGATTTGATTGAGAAAATCATAGCGCACTTCTATCGATAGGTTTTTCCAAGTCGGAAAGGCTTGCTGCGCCGCTTCAATAGCTAATGTGACGTCTTCTTCTTGGCTATTTGGGATTGTTGCGTATTTTTTACCGTTATAGGGACTGATATTTTCTATAGTCTTTTGGTTCAATGCAGGCTGAAATCTACCATCTATATAATTTTCTATCGTTATCATGAGATAAGGTTTACATTATTTAATTTGTTAGCGAGCTGACCACAGGCTGCATCGATATCTTTTCCACGGCTTCGGCGAATTTTACAAGTAATGCCTTTTTCTCTGAGATAGGTTACGAAAGAAGTTTTAGTAGGCGTATCAGATTTCGAATAGGAAATTCCTTCGACTCGATTAAACTCGATAATATTGACAAATGCCGGAACTTTTCGACACAAAGCTACGAGTTCTGCGGCTTGTTCGAGGCTGTCATTGATCCCACGAAGTAATACATACTCAAAGCTAATTTTGTTTTGCGTCAAATTATAAAACGAATCTAATGCCTCGACGACTTCTTCTAAAGGATTGCTTTTATTGATATCCATGATTTGTGTGCGCAAAGCATTATTGGGGGCATGAAGACTAAGCGCAAGATTTATAGGGATTTTTAGTTCGGTCAGTTTCTGTATGCCTCTGACTATTCCAGAAGTCGAAATGGTAATGCGTTTATACGAAAAATTTAAGCCATGCGCTTCGTCATGAAGTAGAAAAATACTTTTGACGACTTCGTCTAAATTCAGCAGAGGCTCGCCCATACCCATATAGACGATATTGGTAATAGGTCTTTTGTAATGCTGTAACGCTAATTCTTGCATGAGTTTGACTTGGTCATAAATTTCAAAAGCGAAGAGATTTCTGACACGCTTCATTAAGCCTGTAGCACAAAAGGTACACGCAAGACTACAGCCTATTTGGGAAGAAATGCAAATCGTCACACGAGAATCTGTAGGGATCAAAACGCCTTCAATGGCATGTCCATCATAGGTTTCGAAGCCGACTTTGATGGTTTCATCCTGGCTTTTTTGGAGTTGTGTGATTTTAGTTTTTTGGGAAATGAAATTTTGGGTTAAAACTTCTTGCATGGCTTTGCCGATATTCGACATCTCACTGAAATCCAATACATATTGACCCCAGAGCCAATGATAAACTTGAGAGGCACGAAAAGCAGGCTGTCCTAAGGAAATCAAAGAAGATTTCAGATCATCGGCCGATAAGGTACGTATATTGACTAACTCCAAATGAGTAATTTAACTATAAATCTTTGTTCATCTCTTCGATATAATCCCAATTTCCTAAGAATCCCGTGTCGAAATTTCCTTTTTGAAAATCTTCATTGCGCATCAAGGCTTTATGAAAAGGGATGGTGGTATGAATTCCTTCTACGACGAATTCATCAAGGGCTCTTTGCATTTTTGCGATAGCTTCTGCTCTTGAGTGCGCTCTACAAATGAGCTTGGCGATCATTGAGTCGTAGTATGGTTTGACAGTATAGCCTGCATAAGCTAAGGTATCTACTCTGACCCCAAACCCTTTTGGTGTATGGAAATCAGTAATTCTACCTGGGCTAGGTGCGAAATCTTTAAACACATTTTCTGCATTAATTCTACATTCAATGGCGTGAACGCCTCTTTCTGGAGGGAAGTATTCTGAGCGTGATATTTTTTCACCAGCTGCGATTAAAATTTGTTCTTTGATAAGATCGAAATCCATGACTTCTTCTGTAACTGTGTGTTCTACTTGAATTCTGGTATTCATTTCCATGAAATAGAAATTTTTATATTTATCTACAAGAAATTCAATAGTACCCATGCCTTCATAACCAATATATTTAGCTGCTTTTTTAGCAGCTTCTCCCATTTTAGCTCTAAGTTCTGCATCGACAAAAGGTGAGGGGCATTCTTCGACAAGTTTCTGATGTCTTCTCTGAATAGAGCAATCTCTCTCAGAAAGATGGGTTACATTTCCGAACTGATCCCCAGCCACTTGGATTTCGATGTGTCTAGGTTCTTCAATAAACTTCTCTATATAGCATCCGCCATTTCCAAAGGCAGCTAAAGCTTCTTGGGTGGCTGTTTCGAAATTTTTATCGAATTCGCTTTCTTCTCTGACTATTCGCATCCCTTTTCCTCCTCCACCTGCTGTAGCTTTGATTATAATTGGAAATCCAATAGATTTGGCTATTTCTTTTCCATGGGTTATGTTTTCCACTAATCCTTCTGATCCAGGGATTACGGGGACGCCTGCAGCTATCATGGTTTCTTTAGCGGTGATTTTATCACCCATTTTTCGAATTTGTTCGCTTGTAGGTCCTATGAATTTTACACCATAATTATTTATTAAATCAGCAAATTTTGCATTTTCAGATAAGAACCCGTATCCAGGATGTACTGCATCTGCGCCGGTTATTTCTAAAGCGGACATGAGATTTGGGATATTGAGATAGGAGTTCTTGGATTCAGGTGCTCCGATACAGAGTGCTTCATCTGCGAATCTTACATGAAGACTATCTTTATCAGCAGAGGAATACACCGCTACAGTTTTGATACCCATTTCACGGGCAGTTCTAATAACTCTGAGTGCGATTTCGCCTCGATTTGCGATGAGGATCTTCTTAAACATAAGCGAAGATTTTAAGATTAAGGTTCTATGATGAAAAGTGGCTGATCGTATTCTACTGGCGTAGCATTGTCTACAAGGACTTTAACTATCGTTCCAGAAACCTCGCTTTCAATTTCATTAAAGAGTTTCATCGCTTCTACGATACAAATCACGCTACCCACCTCAATTCTATCACCTACATTGACAAATGCTGCTTTGTCGGGTCCTGAACTCCGATAAAAAGTCCCGATCATTGGAGACTTGATGATAATTTGATTACCTGATGATTGATTAGAGTTAGCAGGCGCTTCAGTTGATTCAGTTGTTTTTGTGATGTCATTTACTTGGGGTATTGACGACTGAGTGGACATTGGTAAAGCCTGCTGTGGCATCATCTGAGTATAAACTTGTGAATTGCCACTGATTTTTTGAACATAGTCAGCACTTTTAAGTTCAATTTTGAAGCCTTCTTCTTCTATTTTCATTTGTCCGATACCTGATTTACTAAAAATTCTAAGTAGTTCTTGGATGTCTTTGATATTCATAAGCGTTAATTTTTTTGATTTAAAAATTAAAAGATAGGTTATTCTTTAACACGTTCTACATATGAGAATTGCTCAGTATTAATTTTGATTAAATCTTCTTCATTAATAAAAAGGGGTACTTGAATCTTTGCACCAGTTTCTAATGTAGCACTTTTAGTAGCATTGGTCGCAGTATTGCCAGCTACGGCAGGCTCAGTGTAAGTTACTCTTAGAGTTATCGATGAAGGTAAATCTACGGTTAAAGGCTCTTCAGTCTCTGCTGAGATGAGCATTTCAATGTCTTGGCCTTCTTTGAGTAGTTCAGGATAAGATATCATAAACCCTTGAATGGTTATTTGTTCATAATTCTCATTGTTCATGAAATGATATCCTGTTTCGTCATTATAGAGAAATTGGTATTTTCTCCTTTCTACGCGAACGTCATCTATGGTGTGTCCTGCAGGAATGTTTTGCTCGATAACTTTACCATTTTTGAGGTTTTTCATTTTGGTACGAACGAAAGCAGGTCCTTTGCCTGGTTTAACATGGAGAAATTCGACTACTGTCCATATTTCACCATTATTTCTAAAACAAAGTCCTTTTCTAATATCAGAAGTTGAAGCCATTATTTAAATACTTTTAATTGCAAAAATAGTCAAAAAAAACAAAAGTGAATTTTTAAATCATTTTTTTGGCACGAAGCAAGGATAGTGTGGGCTGTCACAGGGTAATTCCATGATGATATCAAAATGTTTATTTCCATTGACTACAATCACTTGGTCAGGTGTAGTCGTATATTTTTTGAAGCAAGATTCGTCAAATTTTCTATGAGGGTCTTTTATTTCTTTTAGTCTGTAGAGATAAGATTTGATGAATGCTTGATTGAGCTTGATTTCGTTAAAAACGCCGTATGTTCCAGAAATGAGGGATACTTTGGCTTGTCCTAAACTATCAGTTTCTATAGTGCGAATAGGGATATCGTTATAATAACGTGCGTCAAGCTTTGATTTAATTGAAAAATTACCATAAGGCACAGCAATTTTCTCAGTGATTATTTTATCGTTACATTGCGTAAATTGAACATAAAATTGCATGGTAATATCATAGATTTGATAATTACAAGACGTTAAAGCGTTATTGCCGTCAAGTGAAGTTTTTCGAAGTGGAGATTTTCTTTTACAGCTCAAAGTAACCAAAAGTAGGAAAAGGATTAAAAATGAGAAAAGTTTAGTAAAGGACATTCAATGCATGGTTTATATGTTTATTTATTTTGGGTCATAGGCCCATTTGATGTATGCACCACCCCAATTATATCCTGCTCCAAATGCGCAAGCGATGAGATTATCTCCTTTTTTGAGTTGGCCTTCGTATTCCCATATTGCTAGTGGGATAGTAGCATTTGTGGTATTGCCATATTTTTGAATATTGATCATGACTTTTGACTCGTCCACGCCAGCACGTTCTCTAGTCGCATCTATGATTCGTTTATTGGCTTGGTGTGGGACAATCCAATCAAGTGTGTCTTTGGTAATTTGATTTCGCTCCATCATTTCCACACATACATCGGCCATACCTTTGACGGCTTTGACGAAGACTTTGGCGCCTTCTTGGTATATATAATGTCTATTCTCAGCCAAGGTCTCTAGAGTTAAAGGGAATTCTGAGCCGCCATTTTTTACATTGAGGTTTTCTAAGCCTGAATTATCACAGTGCATTTGGGTATCAATGATACCATAAGTAGGGTCCTCACTAGGCTCTATGAGCACACATCCTGCAGCATCCCCGAATAGAATACAAGTATTTCTATCTTCATAATTTGTAATGGAGCTCATTTTGTCAGCGCCAAGCAAAATGATTTTCTTGTATCTTCCACTCATGCAGTAGTTTTTGGCCATTTCTAAGCCAAAGACAAAGCCACTACAAGCCGCTTGGAAATCAAATCCATATGCATTGGTCAGTCCAGCTCTATCCATAACGATATTAGCAGTGCAGGGCACGGGTCTATCCCCAGTGACCGAAGTAAGGATTAATAAATCAATATCTTCTGGTTTCGTATTCGTTTTTTCTAAAAGGTTTTCGATAGCTTTGACGGCCATGTAAGAGGTTGGTTTGTCTTTTAAGATACGTCGTTCACGGATACCTGTTCTTGAGACTATCCATTCATCATTGGTTTCGACCATTTTGGATATATCATCATTGGTGAGAATGTCTTCTGGATAATAAGCACCTACACCGGTTATAACGGGAAAATTCATAATTGAATAATTTAAGAAATAGGATTAAAGAAAACCGCCACCAATCATTAGTCTAAAGCCACCAAAGATTAAACAACATAGATTTAAAATCAATGCAAATTTGGTTAAGCCGCTAGCTTGATCTTTTTGACCATTATAGACTAATAAACTCAAAATAAATCCCAAGCCGGCAAATGGTAATTGAAGCCAATTAAGCCAACCTAAAAGTGGTATAACCCCAACAAAAGCAATAAGGCTACTAAACAAGCCAAGTAATAAAGCGATAAATGTCATGTTTGTTTTTTTATTGATGCAAATGTACACAATTAAAATTAGATTTTAGCTTTTTTTAATTTAAACATGATTTCAGAGCTTCGATTAAGTGGCGAATCGACTCCATTTCATGATGCGGAAAAATTCCGATTCGAATATGTTGTTCTTCGAAATCACCATATCCTTTTGAAATTGTAATGTCTCTTTTTTTGAGCGCTTCGATAAGGCGTTTTGGTTCAGCGTATTTAAGTACGGCTATAGTTTTGGAGCGATAGTCGGAGTTAGTTATTGAGAATTCAAGGCCATTTATTTCAGATATTTCTTTATCAAAAAAAGCGCGTTGCTGTTCATTAATTTTTTTAAGATAAGAAAGTCCACCGAGATGATTATAGGTTTTACAGATCTCACAAAGCATATAAATCCCCATAATATTAGGTGTAGAAGGTGTTTGGTAAGTTTTATAGTTTTTGTGAAAATCAGAAATTCTATTGTGAGCACCTTGATGCAACGGATATTTATCAATTAATGCTAATCCTCGCTTCAAAGCATTAGGAGAAACAACCCAAACGCCAAGTCCTGCCGGCATTCCAAAAGCCTTCTGTACCGAAAAAAAAGTTGAATCGATATCAGACCATTCAAAATCTATCAAAGGTGCAGCGGAAACCGTATCCAAAGCGATAAGATGATTAGGAAATTTTTGACGAAATTTTTGAAGCATTTTAGGAGTTAGTTTGACGCCGAGAGAGGTTTCATTATAGGTAAGGCATATCAAGGAATCTGTGTCGATTTCCTCAGGAAGTTCATAGCCAGAAAAATCAGATTTTATCGATGTTTTTTCAACTCTTCGTCCCAGTAATTTAGCATAGGAAAACCATTTCTCCCCAAAACTACCTGATACAAAGTGATGTGATGATTCCGTGGTCAAATTCAAAATCACTCGCTCAAAAAGACTTGATCCCGAAGCATCAAAATAAATTTCATAGTTTTGCGGAATACCCATCAAAGTCTTGAGTTCCTCGACAGTATTGGCGTAGAGCTGCTGAAAGGCACTGCTGCGATGCGAAGCAGAAGCAAGCGATGAAGTCAGGAAATCTTGAGCAATAGAAGGAATTTGTGGATGCAGTTGAGTAGGTCCTACGGCGAAATTCATAGTAATTTTTCTACAAATCTAATCAAAAATTATATTTTTGTATCGTAAAATATTTAGAAATATACTTTGTGAAAAAAAAATTGCATAGACGTTTAGTGTTTGATTTTGACTCGACTTTGATTCAAGTCGAAGCCTTGGATGAATTAGCTCAATTAAAGGGTTTTGATAAGGAAATTCAAATAAAAATAGATACCTTGACCAAAGCAGCTATGAATGGAGATATTTCTTTCTCAGAGTCGCTATCTTCAAGGATAGATCTTTTGCAAATTACCTCACGAGATATCGAGTATTTAGTCACTTCACTCAAGCGAAAATTATCGGTATCAATCCAAGAAAATAAACATTTTTTTCTAGAAAATTCACCTAATATTTACGTAGTCTCTGGAGGCTTCATCGAGTATATTCGACCGGTGGTAGAGACTTTGGGGATTTTGCCTGAGCATGTATTTGCCAATGATTTTCTGTGGACAGGTCCTTATGCCCAATTTAATCCGGATAATGTTTTAAGCAACGATCTTGGCAAGGTCAAATTATTAGTTTCTTTAGCTTGGGCAGAGCCTTTTGCGATGATAGGCGATGGCATGACAGACTATGAAGTATATGAATACGGAATAGCTCAGGAGTTTTACTCCTATACTGAAAATATAAGTAGACCTAGTTTGGTGCAAAAAAATCACAATATTATTACTCATTTCTCTCAAATTTTACTCCAAGAATATCGATGAAAGAAAATCTAGCATTTCCCAAAAACAAAATCAAAGTGCTTTTATTAGAAGGTGTAGATTCTAGCGCAGTGACTGCGTTTGAAGCAGAAGGATTTCAAGTCCAATATTTGAAAACCGCTTTGTCCGAAGAAGAATTACTCGAACAAATCAATGATATTCACATTTTAGGCATTCGCTCTAAAACTCAGATCACACAAGCTGTTTTAGAAAAAGCGTCTAAATTACTTTGTATCGGAGCTTTTTGTATTGGTACCAATCAAATCGACCTTCAATATGCTATGCAGCGAGGTATTGCCGTTTTTAACGCTCCGTACTCAAATACCCGCTCTGTCGTGGAACTCGCAATCGGTCAAATGATTTGTCTGATGCGTCATGTATTTCAAAAAAGTCGAGAGATGGATCAAACCATTTGGAATAAATCGACCCAAACGAGTAGAGAAATTAGAGGAAAAAAACTTGGAATTATCGGTTATGGACATATCGGCTCTCAGTTGTCTGTTTTGGCTGAGAGTTTAGGAATGCAGGTGTTGTATTATGATTTGGTCGATAAAATGCCTTTGGGTAATGCAAAGCAAGTAGCTGAATTAGGAGATTTATTCGCTCAATGCGATGTCATATCTGTGCATGTAGATGGCAGAGCCGAAAATAAAGAATTTATAAACCAAGAAGTTTTGAGTCGTATCGAAGCCCCGATTATCTTATTAAACCTAGCTCGTGGCCATGTTCTCGATGTCGAAGCAGTGAATCAAGCAATTGCTCAAGGAAAAATTATTGGCTTTTCGGTCGATGTATTCCCTGAAGAGCCTGCCCAAAACGGCACTGGATTTCAAAACCCCTTTGTACCTATGACTAATAGTGTAGCGACGCCACATATCGGAGGCTCAACCCTAGAAGCCCAAGCGAGTATTGGACAATTTATCCCTGCCAAACTCATTCAATTTATCAATCAAGGCAATACGCAAGGAGCAGTAAATTTTCCAGAAATTAATGTACCTATGTTGCGTGATGCCCATAGAATTCTGCATATACATCAAAATATCCCGGGTCTGCTCACGCAAATCAATAAGACCTTGTCAGATTTACAGATTAATATCGAAGGGCAATACCTAAAAACCCATGAGTCTATCGGCTATGTAGTTACGGATATCGGATTAAATCATCCAGATAATATTTATGATTTGATGCGTGAAATCCCAAATACCATTAGAGTTAGACCTTTATTTTAGTTTCTTGAAGATGAAATGGTTTTTGTTTTGTTTACTAGGCTTTTCTGCTTTTTTTTTCTATCAATGTAGTGATAAAGAAGCAAATTGGCAAGATTTTTATTATTTTCGCACTATGCTTAGCAGTGATAGCTCGGAGATATTAGCATTTCAACAATATAAAGTCCAAAGATTAATCACAAAATATTTTGATATCAAAGTCCTAGATGGAGCGATATACCCTGAAGCCAAACTCCAAGTCTCAAACAATTTTTTACAATTTCAAAAAAGACAAAACATCGACATTGTTCCACTAATTTACATACAGCAACAAGTTTTTCAATCGCCAATTCTCAATCTCGATTCTCTTTCCACCAAAGTTTCACGTTTAATTCAAAAGATAGATAGCGTCAATGAATTTAATGTCAATAAAATCCTTCATATCGATTGCGATTGGACGCCGAGCACACAGAAACCTTTCTTTGAGTTTCTTAGCTTGCTTCAAGCCAAAACAAACTATAAAACCCATGTCACACTTCGTCTTCATCAAATCAAATATCACGAAAAAACAGGAATTCCTCCTGCGGATAGTTTTGTGTTGATGTTTTATAATTTTGGTAATTTAGGCATAAAAGAAAAAAACTCTATTTTTAATACCGAAGACTATCAAAAATACATTACTTCATTGAAATATTATCCAAAACCACTACAAATTGCTATGCCTGTATTTAGTTGGTGGCTTCGCTATCGGGATGGGCAGTTGATTTCTTTGATTTCATCAGCCCAACTACCTATTGATTCTATCAAAGCGAATACGAAATCTCTAAGTAATGATGAATTTATCTTTGAAAAAGAAAAAATTATGCTTAACTTTGTCTTTCAAACCGATGAAATCCTTAAGCTTGAAAAGATACCGATAGATGATTTGAGGCAAGCTAGCCAAGATTTAAAATCGCAATATGCAAAAGGCTTTCAGCGTGTATATTGGTATGAATTAAATCCAGAATATCTCAAGTCTTATGACATTACTTTTTTAAATAACATACAACAAATTCTTTTACAAAATGAATAAATTAAAATTCTTTTTCTTAGTGTTCCTTTTGACTACTACTTTTTATTTTGTATCACTAGCCTGTGGTTGGTCAGAGGATTTAATCTCAGATAATTCGGTGCTCACTCCTGAAGCATTTTCTGATTTAAAGAGTCAAGATTTTTTTTATGATGAAAATTATAGCTACTACAATGGCGCTAGTGAGTATCGTGTCCAAGATAGGATTTCAGATTCCGCGATAATCGAATGGGCCTCATATCTCAAAAAAGATCCATCATGGGTCAAACAAGTGCTATTTTACTCCAAACCTATCGATTTCAGTTTACTCAAAACCCCAAATGGCTTAATTGAATTTGTCAAAACCTATGGAAAATATGATATTTCTCCTGAAGCCAAGACATATTGGAGATTAGCCAAAGAAATGGAGTTTGCTACTTATTTTGATCCTTGGGCTTATTATGAAAATTCCCCTGAAGTAAAAATTCCAAGTAAAACTGTCGATGAAATTACCAAAAATCTTGAAAAAACTTCTGATAAATTTCTCAAACAACGCTATTGGTTTCAAAAGGTACGCGCAGAATTTTTTGAAAAAATTGATCCAAGTATAACCTTCGCGGCTTATGAAAAAGAATTCCCCAAAAATTTACTTTATTATAGGACTAAATCATATGCAGCAGGGGGTTTGCTGCGATCAGGTCAGACTGCAAAAGCTAATTTATTATACGCCCAAATTTTCAACGCTTGTCCCGAACTCATGCTCACAGCACATAATTCCATACAAGTCAAAAATCCAAGTGAATGGCAAAAAAGCCTCGACCTAGCTACAGACCTAGAAGATAAAATCGCACTATGGACTATGAGAGGTATTCACTATGATGATGAATTGGCGTGTATCAAGCAAATTGCAGCAATTAATCCTAGCCATGAATCACTTAAACTCTTAGCTATAAGATATTTTAATCGATATGATAATTTCAATGAAGAGTCGAAACCTAAGGCCAAAGAAAAACTATTGGAAATCCAAAAAATCGCTCAAAATGCCTATCAGCAAACAAGCACTTCAAATTCAAAAACTCAATGGCGTCAAATAGAATCCTATGCGGCTTATGCTCAAGGAAAATATCCTGAGGCTTATAAATTGCTACAGGATGCCATTAAGCTTAATCCAAATGAAAAAATCATTGCCCACCAAAGTAATCTATTAGAAATTCTCTATCAAGTCCTTCAATACAATAAGGTAAAAGACATCAATGAAAATTTCGTAACTAAATCTTTTGATAAATTTATTTTTGATACAAGTGAGTTTCAGAAACCATTAGTTAGGGTCAGTTTGCCTACAGAAATTGTTAGAAATCATTTGAGTTCGCTCTATGCCAAAGAAAATAAGGTTTTTGAGCAAGTGGCCTTCAAAAATGATGGAAAAATATATGATAATCCCAATAATATTCGCACGATATATCAAGCAATAACTAAAAAGAATCCAAGTGCATATGAGAAATTTCTTGAAAAAATCTATGAATTTAATAGAAATGATTTTGTTAAGTATTATGCCTATCAATACATTCAAAACCTCGAGTTTGATTCTGCTTTGATAGAAATATCCAAGAGCAAGGATTCCATTACTTTTTTAGGAAATCCATTTAACATATCCATAGCAGACTGTAATGACTGTGAACACGAAAAATACAAAGGCAAACCCTATACTATGAAATCCTTAGTCGAAAAAATGAAGCTGATGTATTCCAAAGTTAATATGCTAGAATTATCTAATTCAGCTACGGAAGAAGAAAAAAAAGAGTTGTATAATAATGCTTTACTCCTTGGAAATGCCTTTTATAATATGACACATTTTGGTACGGCAAGAGTTCTTGGAGAAAATAATATTTCTGGATTTTATTTTACTTTTTATGAAATTCCTAAAAACAAACTCAAACTTATCGCTTCGAGTGTCCAAAGCAGAAAATTTTATAATGTAGCACTCAAAGCTGCTGCAAATGATGAGCAACGTGCTAAAATTTTATTTCTACTTGCTAAATGTGATCGAAACGATTATTATGTCAATAACTTTGCAGAGAAAGGCGTCTATGAAGATAAAAATATGCCTGACTTTATTGCTTTTGAACATTATAAAAAACTCTATGCTTATTCGCACACGAAATATTTTCAGGAAGCTATAAAAGAATGTGGCTATTTGGCGGCTTCATGGAAAAAACAAAAAAAATGACTTTGATTTATATTTTTATTGTATCTTTGTCACAGTATTTTTACAAATTTTAAAATTAATTCAAATGAAAAAGACAAATTTATTTATTACCGTTTTACTCGGGGCTTCTTTATTCATGACCTCTTGCTATTCTTATAAAACTGTAGTAGGAAGCGGAGGACAAGGTGGTGAAGTAGTCAAAAAATGGAATCATTATTTAATTAATGGTTTAGTGCCAATAGGTGTATCTGATGCTAAAGCTATGGCTGGTGGCGCGACGAATTATACTGTAGAAACTAAACATAATGTTTGGAATATTATCGTTTCAGCTTTGACTTTTAATATTTATACGCCTACGACTACAGTTGTAACTAAATAATTTTAATTTTTTAATAGAAATTTTTAGCCTTTCGAATTTCGAAAGGTTTTTTTATTGTTTTTTTTATTGTTTTCGTTTATATTTGTACAAGAAAAAGTTATTCAATTTATTTGATTTTTTAACCCTTGTATAATATAGCATTATGAAAAATTTTTCTTTTTATATCATAGTAATATGCTTCATGCTTCTAGCTTGTGGCAAAGAAACAAATATTCCACAAATTGATTCTATGCCTATTAGCATGTTGGAAGATAATCCAATAAGAATTAATTATGAAGCGATCAATGAAGATCAAAAGAAATTTTTAAGTCCATTATTTACTTCGAATTCTATTGACAATCAAGATTTAGTTCATGGAGAAAAATATCGAATAGAATATAAATCAGTATTGGTAGATATCAATCAAATTGGCTCTTTAGTCAAAATTTCTGAACCACAGCCATTAAAGAATATTTATTCTGTCATTAAATACAAACATTTTTTAATTGCTATTTCAAAGTATAAAGGTATTCATATCATTGATAATTCTAATCCAGCCTCCCCGATAAATTTTAAGTTTATTGAGTTTCCATTTGAATCAGAAGTAATTATCGAAAATGATATTTTATTCTTGTATAGTTCAAGCATGTTTTTCAAATTTTCTACAAATCTGCTTTCTTCGCTAAACTTATTAGAGGCTATAAAGCTCGATTGCAATACAAATTCCCCCTCTTCAGCGCCGAAAAATCAGATGGCTATAGGATATGAATATAAGTATTATAAATCTTCCACTAATCAACTCGTAAAAAAGGAATTTTCATTTGGCTTCTATAATTATAACTTTTCATCGAGTTATGAGTTCGATTATGACTCTTCCTTAAAATATGACATCAGCAACAACATTAAAGGAACTAATATTACCTTAACATCAGGCTCAAATGTTTCCAATAATACTTTTTCTACTTCAGCGATAGGCTCTACAAGTAAGATATGTATCGCCAAGAATATCCTTTATGTTTTAGATATGGGTTATGTATATACTGTCGATCTTCGTAATTCTAGTATGCAATTACTCGATTGTATGCCGTCTCGAGGTTTTGAGACCTTGCATCCTAATGGCGATTATCTCTATATCGGCGCAAACAACGGCATGTATATCTATCATATTAAAAACGCCAAGCCAGAGTTCATTAGTGTTTATCAGCATATTCAATCCTGCGATCCCGTGGTGGTAGAAGGAAATCTCGCTTATCTCACACTTCGGTCAGGTACTCGGTGTATGAATCAAATCAATCAATTAGAAATCATTGATATTGCAGATAAGTCTAACCCAAAAGTTTTGCGTACCTATCCTATGTCAAATCCTTATGGTCTTGCGCTGACTTCAGAGCATTTGTACATTTGTGATGGCGAAGAAGGCTTGAAGATTTTTCCTAGAGTTCCAAATAGCTGGGACATCAAAGCCAAAGATTTTACGCAAGCGAAAAGTGTCTGGTTAAAGGATTTGATTATCACAGGAAATCAAATCATGACTTATAATATCAATCATATATATCAGTTTGAGCTCAGGGGAAGTGTGTTTTCTAAGGTTAGTGAGTTGTAATTTTTTTCATCATCTCCCCTCCACCACTTTAACCTCCCCTTCAGTTAGTCCATAGATTTGATTTTTGGGTTGCAAATAATTAATAAACGCTATAAATCAATCAACACCTAAAACAAAAAGGTCTGAAGCAAAAGTCCAGACCCAAGATACTATTTTTAAAGTGCAAAGTCTAAAGCAAAATTGATTAGGTTGGCACTGTATCGAAGTGCAATGATACATAAATTGTTTGGAAACGATACAAATTTATTTCATATATTTGCACCCAATAATCCCCGCCAAGCCTATGGTTCGTTTTTTGGATTATGCTCACTTGAGCGAGTTTAACTATTTTTAACTTTCTTTAATTTTAGTTTTTGTATTTTTGTCATGAGCTTCATTTGATATCGAAGTCCTTCGTTTTTGCGTAGGCGGTATATGTAGATATTTTTTGGAGCTTTTTTTATTTTTTCAACACACTATTTTTTCCTTTAAATTCCCAATGTCTGTAAGGCATAAGAAATGTATTCTCGAAATTTCCATTCTTTCCAGTAGTAATACCAACATTAAAATTTGGATAAATCAATCTGATTCTCTTATTGATATGTTTATAAACTTTTTCTTTGACTATAGTTCGTTTACCTCTTTTATTTGTTGATTTATCTTTAATCTCAAACATTTTATTCAACTTAAGAGCCATAGCTCCTAGAACAACATCAAGATATTGCATAATTATGTGATTTTTAGAATCGACTTCACTTATCTGATTGTAATTTATTTTTAAATTTATATCTATAAAATCTGGTAGGAATTGAATGCCATACAAATACTCTTTAAATCGTATAAAATTAGCTTCTTTATCAGGGATTTTATCTAAAAATATCTCTAAATTAGTTTTTTCATTTTGTTTTAAATACTTAAGCCCAAATGTATGCTTTATAAACTGATAATATAATTTAAGATATTGGTTTGATAACTGCTCATTGTCAAAATCGGGTTTTGTATATCGATTATTGGTAAACATAATTCTAATCTTAATCTTTCCTGCTTGAATAAAATCAAAGAAAGTATCCATCGCATCTATATATGCTAAATAATTTACTTTGTCAATTTTCTGCCATTTCAGTTCTGAAGTTTTTATTGAACAAATCCTCTTTTCTTCCAATACATCCGTAATCAATTTAAAATCCTTGGCATTAATCATAGCTCCTCCATAGAAATTAGAATAATGAGTTCCCTTCATTATAGATTCATCACAGTATAAATAATATCTATTTGATTTCATATCATTTCCCCTCCATCACTTTTATTTCCTCCTCCGTCAGTCCTTAGAGCCCATACACCAATGCATCTATCTCTGCTTCCAATGCACTTGTATCCGCTTCGGTTTTTTTTTTGAGAGCGAGGTATTGGATATATATTATCTCTGATTAGGCTTTTCTCGATTGAGAAATAACGAAATTACACCTAATATTGTAGTACCAGCAAGAATCGAAGCTACCGTTAAAGCATCGTATATTATTGAAAAGACGATAAGCCCAATTAACACCAAGAAGACTATAAGAGCTATACAATACTTATAATTTTCTCTATTTGATTCTTGTTTTATAATTTCATGTCTAAATTCTTGAATTATTCTAGGATCTGGAAGATTATTATTAGTAATATTTATCTCCGTTTTCTGCTGCGTTACGCTTATATTCCTATTGTTTTTATTAGGAATTTTATTCATTTGCTATTTTTTGATAGGATTTATTATATGAATCATAAACATTTTGCCAATCCATAGAAAGATTTAATTTATCATCTTCAAATCCTCTATAAAGCGACTTTTTAGTACTTTTTTTATCAGAGAAAATATTATAGATAATTGCACCTGTTACTATTAAGAAAAATATTTCTGTAAAATGTAGATTTTTCATGATTTGTATTTCAAAACAAAAATAGTAAATTTGAAATAAATCTATTGTTAATTTTTATCATCATTTCCCCTCCATCACTTTTATTTCCTCCTCCGTCAGTCCTTAGAGCTCATACACCAGTTTATCTATCTCTGCTTCCAATGCACTCGTATCCGCTTCGGGGTTTTGTTTTTTGAGCGAGAGGATTTGGTCAACTATTGGATTCATCATATTTAAAAACATTCCACTCATAGATATTGGAGAAAATGAGGTGCTTAATTTCTGTATTCTTGTTTTTAGAGATGCACTTAGCTTTTGGGTAGGAGTTAAAAGTTGGATTTTCAAGGAATTGGTTTTAAATGAAAACAAAAATAATAATTTTAGGTAAGCTAATAAGGGTAAATTTTAAGTAAAGTTACATTAATTTTTTAACAATACGAAATTCAGAATTAAACACAGTGTTGATAACATGATGTAAATAATAGCTATCGGAATACCTAACCAACTGAAGCGGAAATTTTCAAAATAAAAAAGCCACCTCGAATGAAGTGGCTCTCGCTCTCCCTGCTGGACTTGAACCAGCGACCCTCTGATTAACAGTCAGATG
>JALOMB010000028.1 GCA_025455685.1 Chitinophagales bacterium
CACGATAAGAAATTCAATAAGTTTGTCGGCCATAATATCAAAGAATTCGATATTCCCTTTATTTGCCGAAGGCTTTTAATTCATGGTCTGCCCATCCCACCGATAATGGATATTCAAGGCAAAAAACCTTGGGAAGTTATTCACGAAGACACTCTAGAACTGTGGAAATTTGGAGATTATAAACATTATGTTTCCCTTGATTTGCTGACTCAAATTTTTGACATAGATTCTCCTAAGTCAGATATTTCAGGCAAAGACATCTCAAAAATTTATTATGAAACAATGGATTTAGAGCGAATATCTGCTTACTGTGCCCAAGATATAGTGGCTGTATTTCAAGTATATCAGAAGTTAAAACAAATTCAAATTCCTGAATATCAGGTAGAGATTATAGCATAAAAAAAAGCTGCTACGTAAAAACGTAACAGCTTTTCAAGTAGATTGTGACTATATTACATCATACCCATTCCACCTCCTGGCATAGCTGGCATAGCTGGCTCTTCTTTTGGTTTGTCTACGATTACAGCCTCTGTAGTGAGCATCATAGAAGCAATTGAAGCAGCATTTTCCAAAGCTACACGAGTTACTTTAGCGGGATCGATGACACCTGCGGCTAATAAAGATTCATATTTATCTTCTCTTGCATTATATCCGAAGTCATCTTTTCCTTCTCTAACTTTGTTGACGATTACAGATCCTTCTTTACCAGCATTTTCACATATTTGTTTCAATGGTGCTTGAAGCGCTTTGATTACAATATCAATACCGATTTGTTCGTCATCATTGCTACCTTTTAATTTCTCTAAAGCATCCAAGGCTCTGATGAACGCAGTACCACCACCTGGAACGACACCTTCTTCTACTGCTGCTCTAGTAGCTGCTAAGGCATCATCTACACGGTCTTTTTTCTCTTTCATCTCTACTTCGGTAGGCGCTCCTACATAGAGTACAGCGACACCTCCAGAGAGTTTGGCCAATCTTTCTTGAAGTTTTTCCTTGTCATAG
The DNA here is from genome assembly GCA_025455685.1 of Chitinophagales bacterium. Taxonomy (GTDB): domain Bacteria; phylum Bacteroidota; class Bacteroidia; order Chitinophagales; family JADJOU01; genus JALOMB01. The sequence goes on from JALOMB010000028.1 coordinate 1,006, forward strand.
CTAGAAGTAGCTGATTCGATCTGAGATTTAATTTGACCTACTCTTGCTTTGATGTCTTCAGATTTTCCTGCACCATTGACTAGGGTTGTATTATCTTTATCAATTGTAACTTTTTCAGCTTTACCAAGCATTTCAAGATCTGTAGCATCTAGTTTATAACCTCTTTCTTCATTGATAAGGGTTCCACCAGTTAGGATAGCTATATCTTCTAACATAGCTTTTCTTCTATCTCCGAAGCCAGGTGCCTTAACCGCAGCTACTTTTAAAGCTCCTTTTAGTCTATTGAGCACCAAAGTAGTCAATGCTTCACCTTCGATATCTTCTGCTATGATAAGCAATGGTCTTCCCGTTTGTAATGTTTTTTCTAATACAGGTACAATTTCTCTCATAGAAGAAATTTTCTTATCTGTAATTAAAATATAAGGATTATCTAATTCTGCCTCCATCTTTTCGGTATTGGTCACGAAATAAGGAGAAATATATCCTCTGTCAAACTGCATACCTTCTACGATTTTGACTTCTGTTTCAGTACCTTTGGCTTCTTCTACTGTGATAACGCCTTCTTTTTTAACTTTTTGCATCGCATCTGCTATCAAAGCTCCGATTTCGTCGTCATTATTTGCGGAAATAGAAGCGATTTGTTTAATTTTTTCGAAATCATCTCCTACTGTTTGAGATATTGATTTGATATGACCTACAACTTGTGAAACTGCTTTGTCAATACCTTTTTTAATATCAATAGGGTTAGCACCACTTACAAGTGCCTTGAGTCCTGGACTAATAATAGCTTGAGCAAGAACTGTAGCGGTAGTAGTACCGTCACCTGCTTGATCATTCGTTTTAGAGGCTACTTCTTTGACCATTTGAGCACCCATGTTTTCGATAGGATCCTCCAATTCGATTTCTTTTGCTACAGTAACGCCATCTTTGGTCACATGTGGCGCGCCATATTTTTTTTCTATGACTACGTTTCTACCTTTTGGACCTAGGGTCACTTTGACTGCGTCAGCTAATTGATCAACGCCTCTTTTTAATAAATCTCTTGCTTCTGTGTTGAATTTGATAATCTTTGCCATATCTTTTTTTAGTTTTTAAGTTAAATAATTGCGAATATGTCGCTTTCTTTCATCATTAAATAGTCTTTTCCGTCAATTTGCATTTCTGTGCCGCTGTATTTACCATACAATACAACGTCTCCTACTTTTAAAGTCATAGGCTCGTCTTTTTTACCTGGCCCTGCTGCTACTACAGTGCCTCTCATAGGTTTTTCTTTTGCTGTATCAGGAATAATAAGCCCGGATTCTGTCTTTTCTTCCGCTGCAGCTGGCTCAATGAGCACTCTGTCGATTAAAGGTTTGATATTCATATTGTTAAATTTAAAGTAGTGAAAAAATTAATTAACTACTATATTCAAACAGAAAGTATGCCAAGAAATTAAAATGGTCAAATTGACGAATTTACGAATAAACTCTGACATTTATAATTGAAAACAACAAAAACAATGACATATTGTCATGCTTATTCGTTAATTAATTGATTTTGACACAATTGTTTGTAAAAATCATTTGATAGAAATAATACTTCATGCTTGCCTTGAGCGATTAGTTTGCCTTGATGAATCAAAAGAATTTCATCTGAGTTTACTACGGTAGAAAGGCGATGAGCTATGGTAAGGCTTGTTTTGAACTTTAAAAATTCTTGAAGATTTCCTTGCATTTCTTTTTCTATAATACTGTCTAAAGCTGAGGTGGCTTCATCTAATAAAACAATGGGCCTGTGATGATAAAAAGCTCTAGCTAAAGCTAATCTCTGTTTTTCGCCACCACTAAATTTATCTTGAATATTAACGATTTCGGTGTTTTTCGGTTTCATTTCAGCAAAATCATTGGCCATAGCTAATTGCATACTTTTTTCATATCGATAAGTATCGATATGTTTTGATAAAGAAATATTTTCTGGAAAATGAACACTAAAGAGTGATGGATTCTGATATACCACTGCAAATAAATTTCTGTAAGCAGTCAAAGACAAGTCATCAATCGATTTTCCGTCAAGGCTTATATGTCCAGAGTCGGGCTTTTGAAATTGAAGCAATATATCAAATAAGGTGCTTTTGCCTGAACCACTTAAGCCGACTAAAGCGTATCGTTTACCTTTTTCGATATTAAAACTAATGTTATCGAGAACTTGTTCTTTTTGATTGGGATAAGTAAAGCTAATGTGAGACAATGTAATTTTCTTTTCGAAATCTAGACTAGGTATTGTATCCTCAAGATTCTCTATTTCTTGTGACAAGATATACTCAATTCTATCAAGAGAAGCAGCGCCTTTTTGAATCTCATAATAAGCCGAAGAAAAAGACTTAGCAGGAGGAATGAGTTGAGAGAACACGACCATAAATCCTATAAAAGACTCTGCGGATAGACTTCCCGAAGTCAAGACTAAATTTCCACCATAATACAACACAATACAGACTACGATAATCGCCAAAAATTCCGTCAAAGGTGATGATAACTCGCGTTTCCTATAGATTTTATTAAAAACCAGGTAGTTTTCATGATTTAAACGAATAAATTTCTCAGAAATCCATTGAAATGCGCTATAACTCTTCAACGTTTTGATATGAGTTAAAGTCTCCGTGATTAAGGTCATTAAATTGCCTTGGACGAGTCGACTTTCTAGTGATTGTCGCTTGAGATTCTTGCCTACCCTACCAATAAAGAGTGCCATAACCAATATCATGAAAAACACAAAAAAACTAAGTTGATAACTTGTAAACAACATATAAGTCAAAAAGACGACAATAGTCAAAGGTGATTGTATAGTTACTTCAAGTGTATTGAGGAGACTGTACTCAATCTCGATTAAATCTTGGGTTAACCGCTGAAGGATATCTTCTTTTGAATTTTCTACAAAGAAAGGATATCGAAGTCTAAGGATTTTCTGATATAAATTATCTCTGAGTTGTTTGATCAAGCCATTTCTCAATGGAGCTAAAATATAAAGTGCGAGATAGCGAAACAAATTCTTTAGTAAAAAAACGATACCCACTAGGATACAAAAAAAGAACAAAGCCTTAGATTTACCTTGTTCTAAGATTATTTTTGAGAGATAAAAATCAAACAGGTTTTTAATATAAGCACTGCTAAGGGTCAATTGAGGCTTATCGAATAGCATTGGGGATTTATCAAATAAAATTTGAAGAAAAGGCACGAGCATCAAGATCGAAAACAAAGAAAACACAATTGCTAATATATTGAAACACAAATATATCAAGACCTTACCGCGATAAGGCTTCATCAGGGATAAAAGTCTCAAATAGGATTTCACTAGATCGCTCTATCGACGTCAAAACCCTCTAAATATTCTGCGACTCTTTTGACAAAAGAGCCACCCAAAAAACCATCGACTACGCGATGATCATAAGTGTGTGACAAATACATCATGGATCGAATTGCTATAGAATCTCCTTGTTCATTGGAGATGACTACCGGTTTCTTAACAATAGCACCCAAACCTAAAATCGCAACTTGAGGCTGATTTATAATTGGCGTACCAAAAATATTGCCAAAGGAACCTAAATTAGTTACCGTATAAGTTCCTTGAGTGATTTCATCAGGTTTTAGTTGATTTTTTTTGGCTCTATTTCCTAAATCGGCTACCTGCTTTGCTAATCCAACAAGATTGAGGTGGTCGGCATTTTTGATAACTGGAACAATGAGATTGCCATCAGGAAGCGCTGCTGCCATACCTATATTGATGTTTTTTTTCTTTAGTATCATATCGTCTTGAACAGATACATTGATATTAGGAAAATCCAAAATAGCTTTTATGACTTGCTCTATCAATAAAGGAGTATAGGTAAGTTTGATACCGTATTTCTCAAAAAACTTATCTTTAGCTTTTTCTCTAAAGTTAACTAAATTCGTCACATCAGCTTCCACAAAAGAACAAACATGAGCCGAGACTTGAATAGACTTAATCATATGATCTGCTATGATTTTTCGCATTCTATCCATTTTTATCATTTCTACCCCATCTTCTATTGGAGTTGGCTGCAAAATGGCTGACTCCGAAGCTACTTCAACTGCATTTACTGTTTGTTGAGGCGTTGAAGTCGTTTTGTTGTTTTGTATATTGTATTCATGCTGACCTCTATTTTTGAGATAATTAGTAATGTCCTCTTTGGTTATTCTATTATCTTGGCCAGTACCTTGAATAAGACTTAATTCAAAATTTGAAATCTTCTCAGTTTCTATAATTGATTGTACAAGTGGACTTAAAAAAGTTTTTTTGTTTTCATGAGACTCTATTCCTTGAATAGTTCGACTATCTGAAGAAACAATTTCACTGATTTCAGCTTCTATCGTTTGAACATGTGTTTCAATTATAGGGGAAGTTTCAGGCAAATTGGATGGCTCTTCGTTAGCTTCAGAAACAGTTGGATCCTTTGATTCTACTATCCCTGCTGGATCTGATGCAAGTAAAGCATAAACACTACCAACAGGAATGATATCACCATCTTTGAAGTTCATCTGCATCAAAATACCCTCAAAATCTGAGACAACTTCACTATTGACTTTATCTGTAGCGACTTCCAAGAGAATATCTCCAGCTTTTACTTCATCACCGATTTGTTTCTTCCATTCGACCAAAGTCGCTTCAATAATTCCTTCGCCCATTTGAGGCAATTTTAATTCAATCTTCATAACGCAAGTTTAAACAAATTTGATTCCTTGTAACCATACAAAGGTAATAAAATTAAGATAAATCAACTTCCAAATCTATGCTTACTTTCTAAAAAATTGAAAAGGCAGCATGAGTATCATTTCCAAAAGCACTAAAAAGCCCAAAAGAATCCAAAAGAATCTTTGCAAATTCCATGAATTAACGCCATCAGTTTCAATTAAACTTTTTAAGGGCTTAATATCTATCTGAGCATCAAAGCTTTTGAGTCTATTGATAAGTTCTGATTCAGTCAAGAAACTGTCAAGACCTTCAGATTTAGAAGCATTTAAACTTAGATAAAAGGTATCTTTTGATTTAGGTTGTGTCAAAATGTAATGTCCTGGCTCTTGAATCTCATCGGAAAGGGTTATAGATAGTTTTCTATAGTGATTTTTTTGATTTGGAATAAATGAAAAACTGTCTTTTTGTAAGGTAAAGACACCATCTTGAGATAATTTCTCAGTGGCATAAAAATCGATAACTTCTTCTCGACCAAGACGATAAGCATTGAAAAAATTGTTTTGAGCCATAAAGGAAAATTTGTGAAAAATAGGCGAAAATAAAGCTGAAGTTACAAAATTTGAGAGATCTTTGTTGAAACTCGCATTAATCCAATACAAATTACTAACAGGATGAAATTTAAAAACGCTTATCATTGGTTGACCATCTTGATATGTGGCTAAATTCTTGTTTGGCTTGGAATTTATACTTTGATATTCGAAGTTTTGAATGGAATAAATCGACTGAAATGCTTTGAAAGATTTAATAACATCTCGAAATAAGTAATCGTTTTGTTGAATCTGAGTTAGGAAATTACGTTGTGCATTCTTTTGCGTTATCTTGCCTAAGGCCAAAGATTGAAACACTGAATTTGCTTGCTCTACGGAAATTGTCTCATCTAAGGTAAGTAAAATAGGCACACCATAGGAAGAAATAGTTTGTATCGCCTGAATGTCTGAAGCAGTCAAAGAAGAAATCTGATGCAATATCAATAAGGACATAGATTGCCAATCTTGAGGCTGAGCAAGCGAAGAGCATTCAATAAGCGTATTTTTTTGTGCTACACTTAAGGCCTCTTTAATATAGTACAATCCTAGGTTTTTTTGAGCATATAGTGCAATTTTGGGATTGTCTTGAATAAAAAAAGAAGCAAACGCATGATTATCATAGCTAATTTCAGGATCTTCGATGCTAATTTTGATATTATTCCAATTGGCTTTATCTGCTAAAAACACAAAAGAATCTATGATTTCATGATCAAATTGAAGCGTTTTAGAAAATTTTTTTTGACCATTGACTTTAATTTGATAGGAAGTTTGAATTGGATAACTCGATACAAACTTGAGATAAAGCCTTTGTGGATGACCTACTTGGGATAAATCACTAGACATCCAAAGTGAATCTACGAAAGCATTTCGAAAATTGGAAACAGACAAATGTTTTAAGCTAAGGGAAAAATTATTTTTCCTGGTTTTAATTTTTTGATTTACAGGAACATATTGTGCGTCTGTAAACCATATTAAATGGCCTTGAGTGATGCCATGAGTTTCTAATATTTGAACTTGTTTTTGGTAAATTTCTTCATAAGATTTACTAATGCCACAGGGTTTAATAGCCCTAAGTACTTCTTTGGCCTGAGCTGCTGTGACCAAACGGTCTTGACTTTCATTAGAGGCTTGCGTCATAATATGATAAATCGCTCGATCTCCATATTCTTGAATAACTGCATTAGCTTGAACTATAGCGCTTGACAGCAATTCAGAGAAATCATCAGAACTGCTCATAGAAAAAGAATTATCTACAAAGATACTTATATGTGGCTTATTCAGAACATGAGACATAAATTTAGGTCGTGCAAAAAGAAATAAGAGCAATAAAAAAATGAGAATTCGATTGGCAAGCAATAAATATCGCTTTATTTTGCGGGCATCATCTGACTGAATTTGAATTTGACGGAGTAAGGCTAGATTAGAGAAATAAATTTTCTTAACCTTTACTAAATCAAATAAATGCACCAAAATAGGTATAGCAAGTACCGGCAATAAAGCCCAAATCCAAGGATTTGTAAAATTCATATACTATACTGAAGTAGGTGGCGTTTCGTAATGTGAATTTGGATAAACGGGAGGAGTTTCTGACTGATTGATTTTTCCGAAATTATCCTCATACTTCCTAATATTGTCTTGCATAGCTGTGAGTAAACGCTTCATATTTTCTGGCGCTATAATGACTCTTGAACGCACATGAGCTTTAGGAGTACCTGGAGAAATCTGGACAAAATCTACGACAAACTCACTAGGAGAATGCGCTATAATGGCTAGATTTGAATAAACTCCTGAAAGTAATTCATTAGATATCTCGATTTCGATTTGATTATTATGTTCCATATATATAATGTTTAAGAGACTGATGAACCGTTTGACACGGAATCCGTAGGTGCTATACGGATAAGTTTTCCTTGATCTTCAGCGAAAAGCAGCATGCCTTGACTTTCTATTCCTCTGATCTTTCTTGGGGCTAAATTTTCTAGAACCAAAACCTGTTTTTCTAGTAAGTCTTCGGCTGTAAAATGCAAGGCAATTCCTGAAACGATAGTTCTTATTTCACCAGATATAGCTACAGAGAGTTTGAGTAACTTATCTGTTTTTTCAACTTTTTCGATAGCTTTTACGGTACCTATGACAAGATTGAGTTTATCAAAATCTTCATAGGAAACTTCAGGTTTTGAATTTATGGTTAAATCCTCTTGTATTTGATTTTTTGAATTTTCATTCGCCATAATTGATTGAGTTTTAGCATTGAGCTTTAGTATCTGAGCCTCAATGATATTATCTTCAATTTTATTGAAAAGTAGAGCGGTCGGTGCTATAATTAGATTAGATTTTATCAAATTTTCGTTACCTACTTCATCCCAAGATATAGGAGCGACTAAATGGAACATAGAAAAAATTTTCTGGGCTGATTTAGGTAAAAAAGGCTGTGCCAAGATACCGAAATTCAATATTAACTCTAGACAGTCATAAAGTACTATTTGCGTTTTCTCAGGATCGGTTTTAATTAATTTCCAAGGTTCATTTTCTGTCAGAAGTTTATTGCCATGTCTCGCTATTTGTATCAATTCAGTAAGCGCCTCACGGAATTTATAATCTTCTATGGCTTGTGAAATCTTTTCTTTTTGAGTTTTTAAGAAACCCTGCAATTCTGAGCATGATTTATGAAATTTCACTTCACCACTATAGTATTTGAATAGGAGTACTGTTACCCGATTGACTAAGTTGCCTACAATGGCTACGAGTTCAGAATTTACCTTGAGTTGAAAATCTTGCCAAGAAAAATCTGAATCTTTTTGCTCTGGAAGCACGGATAGCAGCATATACCGCAATTCATCAGTCTGCTCAGGAAAGTCATTTAGATATTCTGTCATTTCTAGGCTCCAAGCTCGGGAAGTGCTCATTTTTTTCCCTTCTAAATTTAGAAACTCATTGGCTGGAACATCCGTAGGAAGAATAAAATCCCCATGAGCATGCAACATAACTGGAAAAATTATCGTATGAAATACAATATTATCTTTTCCAATAAAATGAACGAGTTTTGTGTCTTCACTTTGCCAATATGGCTTCCAATCGACACCTTTGTCACTTGCCCATTTTTTGGTAGCAGAGATATATCCTATAGGTGCATCAAACCAGACATAAAGAATTTTGTCCGGATAACCCTCCAAAGGCACAGGTACGCCCCACTTACCATCTCTAGTCATAGAACGGGGCTGCAACCCTGAATCTATCCAACTCTTAGCTTGGCCATATGTATTAGACTTCCAATTGGATTTTTTGCCTTCAATTAGCCATTTTTGTAAAAATTCTTCATAATTATCTAAAGGTAAATACCAATTCTTAGTAGATTTAAGTATGGGTGTATTGCCTGAGACTGTAGATTTGGGATTGATTAAATCTGTAGGGTCTAATGATTTTCCACAAGATTCACATTGATCTCCATAGGCTTTGTCACTTTGGCAATTAGGGCAAATACCTTGAATATATCTATCGGCTAGAAACATATCCATGGATTCATCATAATATTGCATTGTTTCGACCTCCTGAAATTTACCTTCCTGATAAAACTTTAGAAAAAATTCTTGAGCAGTTTCGATATGTAATGGATCAGAAGTACGATAATAAATATCAAAAGAAATATCTAATTTTTCAAAAACTTCTTTTGAAATTTGGTGATATTTATCTACTAATTCTTGATTTGAGAGGTTTTCTTTTAAAGCTTGTATGGTAATAGGTGTACCGAGTTCATCTGAACCGCAGACAAAAACGACATCTCTATTCATTAATCGTAAGTATCTAGCATAAACATCACTAGGCAAATATGCGCCTGCCAAATGTCCAATATGCTTATGACCATTTACATAAGGTAATGCAGCGGTAATCGTATATCTTTTGTACTGAGTCATAAATAATTTTATTTCGTAAAAATAATAAAAAAAAGCTATCTCAGTAGAGATAGCTTTTAAGTTGACTGACAAGGATTCGAACCTTGACAAACAGAACCAAAATCTGTTGTGCTACCGTTACACCATCAGTCAAATTTCTAAAGTGACGCAAAAATAATATTTTTTTTTTAAATAAGGCTAAAAAAAAATGCTCAAAACTAATTTTGAGCATTTTTTAATTAATTTGTAAAAGTTGTTAATACTCCCAGAGGTCACTTTCAAAATTTCTTACATCATTTTGAATTCTATCTGATTCGTACATTTGGTCTAGGCCAGTAATAGCATAGTCTTGAATTCTTCTATCATAAGGATTAGATTCTTTGATAATGTAACTTGAAAAATATCGAATTTCAAACATATCTTCCCAACTCATAGTCGAAGCATCGTTTTTGAAGTTATAAACTTGGCTCTGAGCTAAAATGCTTCGAGCATCAGGATAATAAATCCAATACATCAACTCATCTCCAAGTAAATCGCCTGTTTCACTTTTACGCTCACGAATCAAAGCAATCCCAATAATTCTAACTATCATCGTAGAGGTTTCTTTGTCAAAGAACCAATCTTCTTTTAATCTTAATTTTTTAACGTCTTCAGGATTAAACTCAGTTTCAGCGACATAGGTTTCTTCTTGCTCAGTCTCAATATTAAACCTAGTCAAAGTATCTCTTCTAGCACCGATTTTGGCAACATCATCATTAGAAATTGATTCTTTCCACTCTTCTCCTTTAGGAGTTGTCGCATAAACTTTGAGCTCTCCTCTAACTGCTGCATCATGAACGACTTTGACGAAACCAAATTTAGGATGTACGAAAGGTAGATTTACTTTTTCTCTACAGTCTATATTTCTCCAAATTCTCTTGCTCCAAGTGACATCAGCCTCTCGAATGTGATCATATTGTATAATATTTCGCTCTTCCAAAGTAACTTTTTCATAAGCTCCATCCAACTTTTCTTCTGCTCCTTCTAGATTTCCTTGAGCTACAGCGTTTAAGGAACTTACAATGGCAAAGCCTAAAAATAATTTTTTCATAATATAAATTGTTTAAAATTATATAATCGTAACGGCTAATCCAGGTATTTTTCTAACTGAACCATCCGGTCCTTTTACTTTTACATTCTCAAAGGTAAAGACATCTTTAGATTTACAATTCTTGATATAATTCGAAAGTGTAGGATTAAAGTAAGCACCTGTACCTGAACCTGATTTGAGATCGTCTCCTTTTGGTATGTATACGAAATCATAACTTTCTACTGTATATTTAGCTTCGAAATCAAAGTTATCTAACTTAGCTACAAAACCTTGTTGACCTGCAAGAACACCTTTTTGAACCTTTTGAGTCGTGATCGTACCTCCTATAGTAAATACTGGATCAGGAACTCTTTTTACTCTAAACTGAAAATCTGACTTTTTATTGTCTGCTACAACAGAAATTGTTGCATTTCCTACTGATGTAGCACGAACTACATATTTACCTGGTCCAGTATTTGAGAGGGTTATACCTCCACCGGAAGGGATTAATTTTGTTTTCTCATGACCGGTACCACTTGATACCGTAATAGGATTATCCAAACCAATATAAAACACATTCATTTTATCTAGCATCAAAGCAGCTCCTGAAGGTGTACCCACAGTATATTTTAAGGTGCGGTTCTCTACCTTAGTCTCTCCGGATGGTGTTACAAATTCTATTTTAACTGGAATAGTCCTATCGCCTGAACCGGCTGCAGCTGTGGTTTTCCATACAGACATGCCATCAGCACCTAGAGGTACTAAAGCTCCATTGATGTAGATTCTCGGCTTAGCTTGATCATTAAAAGCCCCTACTCCAGCTGAAACCTCCACAGGATCTCCTGGCATACAATAAGTAGTTGATACCGTAGCTATAGCTGCGAATTTGTCATATACGATTTTTACTTTGCCTAAATTGCCTAAACAATAATCTAAAAGTTGTGCTTCTGTATTTCTTACGTCATTTTGCAGTTTATTTAGTATCGTTAAACCTGCTATTGTAGGAGTTCCTGAAAAAGTTGCTGTAGCCCAGCCTTTGCCATCTTGAGAATAAGTTTGTCCCGTTGTAGATTTAGGAACTTCCAAATTAAGCGGAATATTTCTACTAAAGGCTTCCATGTCTTTGGCCGCTTGTTGTGAAGCTGCAGCATCTAAACCTGGCGTATTCTTGTAGATATTCATTAATTTTGTTTTTAATTCATTGATTTCGTTATATAGTTTCAATCCTTCGCCTTTTTCTACTAGAACGCGACTACATACATCTAAATCATCTTCTTTGAATGTTTCAACGCCTTTATCATCAGTTTTCAAATTAGATTCTTTTTTTAAGAATAGCTTTAGCTGATCTATTTTGGAAATCATATCATTGGATGTCTTTACGATTTCATTTGCGGTTGGATTCCAAATCGCTGCTTTTGCCCTTGTCTGTGGATCTTCCATAGCAGTTTTAAAAGCTTCTATTACATCCTTATTCTTAGAATCTATGATACTGTTTGATTTGTCTATACTTGCATTAACCACTTTAAATGCATTGAGAATTTCAGATGAGACGTTCATGGCCAACATCGCTGTTAGTACCAAGTACATCATGTTGATCATCTTCTGCCGTGGTGATTCTTTTCCTCCTGCCATTTTGTTTTACACTTTTATTTCAATTAAAAAATAACTTTTATTTAAGATTTTTAAGCCGTTCTCATTGCCGTAAGCATACCTCCATAAATGGAGTTAAGAGAACTAAGACTTTTAGATAAATTAGACATATTATCTTTTAATAAAAGTGCGTCATTTTTAGTATCTTCGATATTTTCTAAAGCTTCAGATAAATTTCCTACAAATTTATTTAAATTTTTAAGATGATTATTAGCATCTTGAAGTTCAATTTGATAAATTGTATTGAGCTGCTGAAGATTTTTAGTGATTTGCTCGATTTGAACTTGATATTCTTTTGTACCTGCAGTAGATTCGGCTAAACCTTTAGCCGCTTCAGCACTTTGCTCGAAAGTACCTTTTAAATTGGTTAAAGAAAGCGCGGCGTCTTTAGCTGCAATACTAAAATCACCAGTAGACGCACTGACATCAGCTATTGAATTCATGGAAGAGATATTGTCGCTTAACTTTTTAAAATTATCTGAAAGTCGCTCAATCATCTCACCATCGAAGTTTGCTTGACTTAAAGCACCATCCAAAGCTGCGAGTCCATTTCCAGAAAAACTACCGCCATTTCCACTAGCTATTGCATTAGAAGGATCTACAGCGCCGCTTCCACCGCCTCCGATAGTAATAATTCCACCAGGACCGCTACCTCCTTCGAAGCCTGCATCAAATAATCCTGGTTCGCCTGAAGCTAAAGATGGATCAGAAGAATCATCGAATAATTTCGGATAAATTCTTTCCCATTTATAGTCTTCATATACAGGTTCAAAAGCTGAAATTAGAAATATCGCGGCTTCTGTAAGTAGTCCTATCGTTAGTGCCATACCTGCCCAAGACAAGTGCAAAATTTTACCCCATGCTCCAATGATTACTACGGCAGCTCCAATACCGTATACCATTGCTAAAATCTTTTTAAATCCTCCAACTTTTTTTCCCATTGTGATTAAATTTGAATTTGATTAATATTTTTTTATTTATAAAATTTATTTATTTCAAGCTAGACATCAAACATCTAAATCCAACATATGACTTAGCAGAATCCGCATACTCAAATGAACGCTGATGATTTTGAAGATATAAGGCTATATCTTTCCAAGAGCCTCCTCTAATTACTTTTCGCTTCATAGTTTCATTATCCAAAGTAGAATGGTCGTAGCGCATATCAGGATTCATATCGTGTGTAAAAGTACCGGAATTTTCATAATACTGTGTAGAAGTCCATTCTGCTACATTACCAGCCATATTATATAAACCAAAGTCATTTGGAAAATATGAATCAACTCTAACTGTATGGAAACCTCCATCTTCTTGATAATTACCTCTAGTAGGTTTGAAATTAGCCAAGATACAGCCTTTTTGATTTCTGGTATAAGGACCTCCCCAAGGATACGGAGAGCTCTTCTTGCCACCACGTGCAGCATACTCCCACTCACCTTCTGTCGGCAATCTGAATATTTCTAAACCAGACTTTTTCTTTGATTTTCTATAATTATTTAAATAATCAGTTCTCCAATGTGCGAAAGCATTCGCTTGATCCCAAGTCACACCAACTACCGGATAGTCATCATAAGCAGGATGAGAAAAATATTGTCTAGTCATCGGCTCGTTGTAAGAGTAAGTAAAATCTCTAACCCAAACCATAGTATCTGGATATACAGGAACTACCATTGGTTTAAGATATTGTTTTCTGTCTTTGATTTTATTGAGTTTGGCAAATGCTGCCTCACGATATTTTAATACATCATATTTAAACATCAATTTACCCATATCCATTTCTCTTTGACCATTTATCCATTGATCTTGAGGATAATAAAGAGCGGATAGTTGATTGAGAACTTCTGGATTTTTATAATCAATCTTTTGCTTCCAATCGATATTTTTAGCTCCAGCTTCTTGATCAGGGTTCTTGGCGTCTTGTGCAAAATGATTTAATACAGCATGTGCCATTGAATCCTTAACATACTCTACGAACTGTCTGTATTCATTATTGGTGATCTCAGTGGCATCCATATAGAAGGACTTAATCGATACTTGTTTTGTTCGCGCGGTAAGATCAAAAGTAACATCTTGGTCTCCTTGTCCCAAAGTCAAAGTACCTGAAGGTATAGAAACCATACCATAAGGGACCTCTTCCCGATACTTTTCTCTACCTTGAATTCCTAATACATTTCCTTTGTAGCCAGAGCCAGAACCACCTACAGGGCCTCCGCCTCCTTTACCACAAGATATCATGGATAAACTGAATCCAAGAATTCCTAAAAACAAACTTACATTTAACTTTTTCATCGTTTCAAATTTTGATAAAATTTTCAATTTGTAAAAATAAAGATTTTTTTTTTAATGCTTTATCTTTTTTATCTGAATAATAAACTAAATACTTGTTTAAAAATTGTATTAAATTGCTAATATTTTTTTTATCATCATAACCATAGATTTATTTTCATTGATACTCACTACTGCATGAACCTTGAAATTCAATGATTTTAGAGCATTATAGACATTTTCATCGAAGCCAATAAATATTGTTTTTCCCTGCTGATATTTAGGAAACATTTTTTGAAAATTCCTAACACTATCCACATTAAAGAAAGTGATAATATCATATTTAATTTTAGTTTTGAGCAAGAATTGATTAAATGATACATTATAAGCTACAAATTCATAATAGGTAAACATATTGCTTTTGAGAAAATCACCTAACTCACCACCGCCATTCTGTGAGCAAGGTAAAATAAATGATTCTTCCTCTTTATATTTGATTAGTAATTGTTTCAAATCCATTCCACCAGATTGAGCATATTGGACTTTTCGTTTTCTATAGGTAATGTATTTGGACAAATATAATGCAATTTGCTCTGAAGCACATATATATTTGGTTTCAGATGACATACTGTATCGCATTTCTTCGATGACTCGGAAGAAATAATCAATGGCATTACGGCTATTGAAAATTACGATTGTAAACTTAGGCAATTTTCCACGATATGCTTTGACCTCTTGAACTTCCAAAGGAGATACAGTCATGATTGGTTTAAAGTCAATGCCAACATTAGGTCTTTTCTTGATTATATCTGCATAAGGTGAATTTTCACTAGTAGGCTCAGGGATCGTTAGTAAAATCTTAGAAATCTCTATAGGTTTTAATTCAATGCTATCAAGTTTTAACGACTTCTTTGAAGCGGTTTTGATTTCCGAAGTCTTATTATCCTTGTCAATTTGAAGTGATTTATTCAAAAGTTTTTCTGATTTATCGATATCTTTTGAAGTAGCTGATACTTTTGATATAGCTGACTTCGACGTAATCAGTTTAGACTTGGATGTTTTTTTTGCTGTTGATTTTGCCAAGGGCTTAACTATGGCCTTCGAAGTGTTTTTCGCAGACGCTTTAGACGAAGTTTTCGCAGACGCTTTAGACGAAGTTGACTTAGGATTTTTGGCTATTTTTTCAGTCAACGTCTTTGTAGTCTTAGCCTGAGGCTTCGTTTTTGACACTTCTTTGGTTTTTTTTACCGAAGTAGATTTTGTGATTTTAGGTTTAGTTTTACTCATTAGTATATATTTACGTAATAATTATATTTCAATTTGATTTTTTAGAATTTTTAAAGCCATTAATAATGGAACGATTTCTACACAAATATATAAACACAAAAGAGAAAAAGTTTGCTTAATAAAATAATCGAAATTATTCACGAAAAGCTTGATAAACTTCAAAAGCTGACTTGAAAAATATACGAAAAGAATTAAAAACAAGACTAAGGTATTGACATTCCCAAAGCTTGATAGATACATTAAATACAAAGGCAATACGACAATTAAAAATAAATAAGTATTTTCAGTCTGCACCCTAAAAGCCATCATTACTCGATCTTGCTGCTGAAAGAAATAACCGAGCATACTATTAAAGACAAGTTTGAGCATATACATACCACCAAAAATAAAAACAATTCGAAAATAGTCGTCTAGGGTATAGTTTATCAATTTAAATTGATGCAATAGTGTGAAATACAAAAATGAAAACACAAAAATGTAAAAAATGGCAATTATAAATATTTCTAAAATTTTAATATCTGTAATGAATTTATGATTGAGTTCAAAGAAATTTTTGAATACAGAGTGAACCCTATCGACGTAAAACAACTGGATTAAAGCCATAAAAAGCATGATGGCCAAAACTCCTGAAAAAATTAAAAAATTATCCTGTCTATCTTTTAACTTTAGAATTTGTGTAGAATACTTAGCATTAGGCAAAACATGAAAATGAAAAAGTGGCCTATTGAGAAAATTACTATCTTCTTTGAGTACAAATTTAGATTCTTTAATTTGATTAAACTTTAGAATACGAGCCTCTAATTTGTTTTGAGCCAAAACACCATGTAATGACCCAAAAAAGAACAATAGTACTAAAAATCTAAAACAAACTAGCAAATCTCACGTGAATTTTAGCGTTAGAAAAATCAACTTGCTCTCCTAATAGATTTTGTGCAATAAAAAAAGAAAGTCTTTGTTGTTTAGTTTTTAGCTCCATTCCTATTCCTATACTTAAAAATGGTGCAAAGGTAATACTTTTTAAATTATCGATAGTATTTATTAAAGAAAAATCTTGAAAAAGCTTAAGTGCTAATACTTCTACAGGCAAAAAAACTATAGATTGTTGAAGCATTGCATATTTATCGGTACCGATACTCAAGTCTGCGAAGCCTCTAGGGCCGTGAAATCCACCTATAAAAATAGACTCACCTCTTAGAAAATCTTCAGAAAAAATCAACTTGGAATTTAATCTGTGTTCTAATCCAAAATACCTAGCTAATTTTGTATTTTTGGTGATCTGAATCGAAAACTTGTATAAAAAAGTTTCTAAATCTATCTGGTCATATAAAAATTCAAATGATTTTTGAAATCTTTCTCTATATTCCGTTATTTCAGTCTGCTTTACGATATTTCTTATGATTAAATGGCTTGAAAAATTCAATTCAAACCCTTCTAGGTTATTTATTTCCGGAGATAAGTTAGAAAATCCAAGATTCACTCCTATTTGATTATAATTAAAGTTAACGTTATTTGGCAAAATATTGGTTTGTAAAAATGAAGTGTCTAGATTCAAAGTTCGCATTAATTTATGATTATAGTCCAAAGAAATCATCCATTTATTAGGCAATAAAAATTCGGGCGATAGGCCTACTTCAAGTCTATAAAAATCAGAAGAAAATCTATCAAAATTTAACGCAAAAGCAATAGTAGCCCTAGGATGAAATATATGAGGAATTGTCGTTTTTAATTTGAGAAATTGGTTATCATTAATGAGTTTTTGCCAAGTAATATGCTGCACGATACCTCTTTTTAGTAAATTATGCGCTGTAAGCGACAAGTCAAAAGTATAGTTAATCTGCTGTTTTTCATCATTATACAAGCCAAAAATAGCACTAAATTGATTAAATGCATACGGTTTTAAATTAATAGACATGAAATTAAGTGAGTCACGAGTTTCATACCCAATTGGTTCTTGAATTTGTGCGAGTTTATAGCGTTGAAGCGTATGTCTAATTGAGGAAATCTCTTTGTTTTGAGGCATATCTAAATAAAGCATTTTTTGAATAAAATTTAGATCTATGGACTGTGCTGCACTTAATGCGATTCGATTTACTTTGGGAAATGATACTATTAGAATAGAATCTACTAAGGTGTCTGTTTGAATTCTAAACAAGTGATTTACCTCAGAAGATGGTAAATCAAGCAATATTTTATGCAATTCTTCATGATAGGCTTTATAAGGGCCAGATGATTTGCCTTTGTGTGAAATGATTTGAAAAAACTTAATTTTAGGCCCAAGATAAAAACTAATCGAATCTCCAATTTCATCTAAAGATGCAAATGGAAAATCCATTTTTTTTGAAATAGTCAAAATCTTTTCTTTGGTATTTGAAGTGTCTGTATTTGTGATGTTAAGGATTTCTCTTGCAAGCTCTGTTGGACAATCTTTTGGCAATTCAATACGCTGAGCATTGAGGCTTAAACTAAGAAAGATGGAAATTAAAGCAAACCAATTCTTTTTCGTATAATCCATTCCACAGCATATAAAATGATAATTATAACAAGTAACCAAGGCCAATCTAAAAGTGTTTTATATTTATAAACCGTTTTTTGTATGGACTTATTTTCTTGCTTAGATTTAATTTGAATAAATTCTTCAATTTGATGAGGCAAATATAAGGAAGACTTATGATTTTTAGCTAATTCTTCCATTTTATATTTATCTGCATATTTAATTTGAGCTTCATTATAATTTTCAGTTACGACTATTTCTCCTGTGGCATTGTAGGCTTGTCCGTCAAAGATGCAAGAGCCTTTGTAAGTATATAATCCTGGATGTAAATCTGAAATATCCCATTGATAATGATCAAAATTTTGTAGCGGTAAATAGCTTTTTTCTAATCCTAATTCATTTTTTAAGCTTAATTTAATGTCACTAGGCCAAATTAATTGTCCTGATTTATCAATAGTTTGAGACTTAAATACGACAGATTCATTCGCCCTAAATATTGTTTTATTAGGATATAATCTAAATGGCATTTCAATTTTTGGCTTGACTAGATATTTAGCCATTTGAACCCAAATATCATCGAAGGCTTGAAAGTTTTTGTTTATTTTAAAAGAAAATTGTCTGAGTTGCCACAAGTTTTGTAAAGAGATTAAAACAGAAGGATTTTTTGACTTATCAAAAACAATTTGATCATAATCGCCTTTTTGTAGGAGACGATCGCTACCTTTTAGTTTAAAATTAAGAAACTGATGATTTTCATAGCTCGTAAATAAATTTTGGGTTAGTTTAGACAAAGGCACTGCTATGAAGTTTTGATTTACAGAGAGACCTCCACGATTGAGTCCATGCACTTCCAAAGCAAGTCCAAAACGATTATAATAAGAAGTTGAGGCTTTATTGCTCAAAATAAAAATCTTAGGCTTTTCTTTGAATTGTGCTAATAACTCTAAAGGAAGATTTGGTTCATGAAACAAAATAATTAGATGAGCGTTTTTCAAGGCACTCAAGGCATTCTTGTCAGATATGACTTCGAAGCCTTTATATCCAGAAAGGCATCTTTTGATAACACCCAAATCAGGATGAATCTCATCATAGAGCATGGCAATTTTTTGTTTATCAGAGATAAACTCAATATAAAAATGAAAAGTATTGTTGTCACAAGTAAATTCGGAAGAATCGCAAGAAACCTCAGCAATAAAGTGAGTTAAACCAATTTGGTTTTCAGATAAACTAATATTATGGGAAATAGTATAATTTCCAGCGCTAATGTTTACTTTGTCAGTCTTAATAAGCGTTTTCTTTCCATTTGAAACTTTAGAAATTTGTATTTGAATTTGTTTATTTAGATTAGCATTATAAAAAAGTTCTATAGGAAAATTAAGTGTCTGATTAATCATCTCAACACTAGGACTATGTACATTTCTTATTTCTATATCGTATGAGGAAGTTGTATCTCCATATAATACTGGCGTTAGACTAATATTAGGCAATATAAGATTACTTATAGCACTTCCTTGATTTTGATTTCCGTCAGATAACAAAAGAATTTCATCTAAATTGTCATCTTTAAACTTATGGTACAAGGAAGTTAAATTATCTGCGATATTTGTGATATCTTTTAGAAAAGAATCGTTTGATTTCTCAGAGACTTTATCTGAAAAATATACTTTTTTGAGTTCATAACGGTTGGTAAGTTTCTCTAGAGAAGATAAGTTTTTTTGAATGATATCTTTACTAGAATTCATAGAGTTAGATACATCTACAGCTACTAAAATTAATGGCTTTAGGTTTTTTGTAGCTTTAGACTGCCATATTGGGTTGTAAAAAATCAACCCGATTAGACTTAAAATCAAAAATCTTAGGAAAAACAAAGCTAGTGTATGTTTTTTATTAATCGAAAGATTTTTAAAATGACTTGCATAAAATCCTAAGGATAGTAAAAAAGCGACAATAAAAATTAGCAAATAAATCAAAATATTATTTTTTGCAAATATACATAACATAAAATAAAAAAGCCACCTGTTTCCAGGTGGCTTTTCAAAATCAAACTTTTA